>JBEBJM010000025.1:0-7934 GCA_040079895.1 Nitrospira sp. | reverse complement strand
CGGTTATTTATTTTTGTAACAAATCTAGAATGTATTTTTTTAGAACTTCTGGATTAACGCTTCCTTTTGTTATCTTCATACCCTCCCCGACAAAAAACTGAAGTAGTGTTTCTTTGCCGGATTTGTATTCAACTACGGCTGACTGATTTTCATTTATTATTTTTTCTGCCAACTGTTTTATTTCTTCTGGATTATTTTTTTGTATCAAACCTTTTTCTTTTGCGATAACTTCTGGATTTCCACCAACATCAAACATTACCTTTAAAGTATCTTTTGCTCCACGAGATGAGAGGTCTCCGTTTTTTATCATTGTTATCAATTTAACAAAACCATCAACATCCACCATACCAACAGAAAATGCTGAACCTGTGGCTTTTGAGAAACCTATAATGTCAGATGTTATGTAGTTTGAAGCGACTTTTATACTGTCCCCGCCCAAAGCCGAAACCCCAGAAACAACGGTATCAAAAAAACTGCCCGCTTCCCTGTTGTTTATATATGTCTCAACATCTTCGGACTTTACACCAAGTCCCAAAAGTCTTTCTCTTTTTTCTTGTGGCAACTCCACCAAAGAGCCTTTCAAGCTACTTTCTGTGAAGTCTGGTATTTCAGATATCAAAAGTTTTGGAAGATCTGGTTCTGGGAAGTATCTGTAATCGTGTGCATTCTCTTTTGATCTCTGACTAAATGTTATTTCTTTATTCTCGTCCCACCCACGAGTCTCCTGAACGACACTCTCCCCCGCCTCAAGAATACCCACATGTCTTTTGTACTCAAAATCTATAGCTTTACCAGCGGCTCGAAAAGAGTTTATATTTTTTACCTCAACTTTTGTACCAAACTTTTCACCCTTAGAAACTGAGATGTTTACTTCTACACGCATCTCCCCTTTTTCCATATTTGCACCAGAGACACCTAAATACTGTAAAAGCAACTGAAGTTCTTTTGCAAAGTTCATAGCCTCACTACTACTATGAATAACTGGTTCAGTCACCAGCTCCATAAGAGGTACTCCTGCGCGGTTATAGTCAACCAAACTAACGCCCGGAGTGTCGTGGGTCGAACGGGCAGTATCCTCTTCTAGATGTATTCTGGTTAGTTTTATACCAGCCAACTCACCGCCTTTTACTAGAGGGTATTTGTACTGACTTATTTGGTAGCCTTTTGGTATATCTGGGTAAAAATAGTTTTTTCTATCGAACTCTGTAAAATCTGCTATTTCACCATGAACTGCTGTGCCAACTAGTAAGACTTTTTTAACGGCTTCTTTGTTTATGGTTGGCAATGTTCCTGGATGCCCCATACAAATAGGACATATGTGGACGTTTGGGTCCTCCTCTGATGAGTTCTGGCAACCGCAAAACATTTTGCTTTTAGTTTTTAACTCTGCGTGGATCTCAAGCCCAACAGTTATTTTATATTCATCTTTCATAGATTTATATATTATAAGTTTCCTAGGATTTTTACCAACTCATCACTCAAAGTTTTTATAGAAGCGTCGTCGATAATCGAAAGACTATATATATTTTTATGTGTTTTTTTAAACAAAGACATTCTTGATTTTAAAGTTTTAGCATCAACTAGATCCGTCTTTGTGAACAAAATAGCTTCTGGTTTATCCAACAATGTAGTGTCATACTTTCTTATTTCTTCGCGAATGGTGTTGTATACTTCTAGGGGATTTTCATGTTCACAAGATATACAGTGGAGCAACATTTTTGTCCTCGCTATATGTCTTAAAAACTTGTGACCCAAACCTTTCCCTTCTCCAGCCCCCTCTATAAGACCTGGAATATCGGCGATAATAAAACCATACAAGTCACCCAAGTTTGGAACGAGAGTTGTAAACTGGTAACTACCAACTTTTGCTTTGGCTTTTGTTAAACTATTTAACAAACTTGATTTGCCAGCATTTGGCAATCCAACAAACCCTAAATCAACTACAAGTTTTAGCTCAACAAAAAACTCTCCTCCCTCACCTAGTTTTCCAGGAGTAGACTCTTTTGGGCGAATATTTTTTGAACCTTTAAAATGTTCGTTACCATAACCACCCCATCCACCTTTCAAAAAGAAAATAGGTTCTGTGTTTAAAACCTCGATCTCTTCACCGGTCTCCGTATTTTTCAAAACAGTTCCAATGGGTAACTCTATAGTTATGTCTTTTCCAGCTCTTCCGTGCATACAGTTGCCCATGCCGTTCTGACCATCTTCTGCTTTGAAATCTTTTACGAAACGATACTCAGCAAGACGTCCGATATCGTGAACACCTTTTAAATAAACACTACCGCCTTTTCCACCATCACCTCCACCTGGACCGGCATGGTCAATACCCTTTTCGTGCATCCACGAAACAATACCGTCACCACCTTTGCCCGCCCATATGTTGAGAGTTAGTTCATCTATAAACATATGAGTACTGTACCAGAAAAATAACAAATCACAATGTTTGGAAAAATGAGCCCTACACTTATCCACACAAATATAGAAGGTCGACATTTGCAAAAAATATACAATCTGGTACAAATATGGAAAATCTATTGAATAATAGTTTTAAGAAGATTTTTATTAAAATAATTATAAGATATTTTAGAAAAAAATATGGATGATGATTTCGAGTTAAAAGATGGGGATTTAGAAATGGAAGAAGAGGATGATGATTTCGACCCAGAAAGTTTGGTTGCGGGTGGAAAGAAGGGTTCAAAAAAAATACCTTTGGAAGAGGATTTGGATGCCCTAGCAGAAGAAGAGGATGAGACACTTCCAGAAGACAGCTACGACGACGATAAGGATTTATGGTAAACAAAAACACCGCTATAGCGGTGTTTTTGGTTAGTTAGTTTTTATTTTTATAAACCTTTTTTTACCAACTCGATAGACACCATCTTTAACCTTATCATCAACCGCTCCAGCTTTTTCGTTTGAATCCATATTTGTTATAGCGCCCTCAGAGATAAGTCTTCTAAACTCTGTTTTTGATTCAACTATTTTATTTAAAATCAAAACCTCAACCAAAAGAGAGTTGCTAGAGACTTCAACCTCTTTTAGGTCACTGGGTATACCACCTTTTGCAAAAGTATTTTCAAATCCATCTTGAGCCATCCCCGCCCTTACATCTCCGTGATATATTCTAACCAACTCATAAGCTAGCTTCATTTTTATCTCTTTTGGATTAACACCGTCATCCAAATCTTTTTTGTATTTATTTATAGTGTCCAAAGAAACTCTAGTGACCAAAGTAAAATATTTTATTATAAGACTATCATCCAAAGACATTACTTTTCCATACATATCTGAAGCGGAATCTAGTAGGTTTATAGTGTTACCCCAACTTGAACTCATCTTTCTACCGTCCAAACCTTCTACAAGCGGGTTTGTTAAAATGTCTTGAGGGTGTTGTTTATAAAACCTTTGCAACTCTCTGCCGGCAAGCAGGTTAAACCTTTGATCTGTTCCACCTATCTCGACGTCAGACTTTACAGCAACAGAGTCGTAACCCTGCATAAGTGGATAGAGTAACTCTCGTAGCGAAACTCTTTTACCAGAGTCTAGTCTTTTCTTTATATTCTCCCTTGAAATAAAATCGCTAAGAGAAAACTGGTCAGCCTGTCTTCCCAACTCATCATAACTTATACCTTTAAGCCATTTACTGTTGTGGTGTACTTCACATTTGGATATGTTTATTATTTTCCCAGCTTGAGAAATATAATTTTTCATATTTTCTTTTATCTGACTCTCTGTCAGCATCGGCCTCTCACTGTCTTTGTCAGATGTGTCCCCTATTACACCAGTAAAATCTCCTATAATAAGCACTATCTTGTGTCCTAAATCTTGAAAATCTTTAAGTTTTAAAAGAGGTATTGAACGACCTATGTGTATGTTTGGACTTGTTGGATCTATTCCTAGTTTTATACGGAGCTCTTTTCCGCTTTTTAATTTCTTTTCTAGACTATTTTTTTCCACCACCTCATCAACACCACGAACAAGTAGATCGTTTATTTTTTTATCGTCCGTGTTTATTTTGGTTTTTAAAAAGTTGAACATACTATCACTTTATCATAAATATGGTAGAATGAAAAAGATGTTAAAAAACATGTTTTCGCATCATAAAATGCGTAATACATTGGTGTTCCTATTCTCTTGCGGTATTATTTTGGCCGGTTTTTTACTAATATGGGTTTCCACTTTTCAAATACCATCACTAAACACTGTAGAAGAAAGAAAGGTAAGCCAATCAACCAAAATATACGACAGTACAGGTAAAATACTCCTGTATGATGTTTTCCAAAATACAAAAAGAACCATCGTCCCTATAGATCAAATATCTTCTTATATAAAAGATGCGACTATCTCCATAGAAGACAAGGAGTTTTCCACCCATCACGGTTTTAGACCAACCTCTTTTTTGAGAGCTATTATAATAAACACCCTATCTAGACAATACGCTCAAGGTGGATCAACCATAACTCAACAGGTTGTAAAAAACTCCATCCTCATAGGAGATAAAACCATAACCAGAAAACTAAAGGAAATCGTTCTTTCTCTAAAGTTAGAAAAAATGCTTTCTAAAGAAGAGATACTTAGTATGTATTTAAACGAAAACCCTTATGGGGGGAGTGTTTATGGAGTAGAAGAAGCTAGTCAAACTTTTTTTGGAAAAACTTCGAGTGAAGTAACTTTAGCTGAAGCGGCTTATCTGGCTGCCCTACCACAAGCACCCTCATACTACTCCCCTTATGGAACACACAAAGCTGATTTAGATAAAAGAAAAAATGTTGTTTTAAAAGAAATGCTTCGTGATGGAAAAATAAAACAGGATGAATACGATCAAGCTATTGTTGAAAAAGTTGATTTTCTTCCAAAAACAAGTGGAAACCTAAAAGCCCCTCATTTTGTTATGTTTGTTAAAGATTATCTAGAAAAAAAATACGGTTCTGATGTTTTGGAACAGGGTGGCCTAAAGGTAACTACTACACTTAACTATGACATACAAGCAAAAGCTGAAGCTGTGGCAAAACAATACGCTGAAATAAACGAACAAAACTTCAATGGTAAAAATGATGCTTTTGTGGCTATAGATCCAAAAACTGGAGGTATTTTAACTATGGTTGGTTCTAGAGACTATTTTGATACTACTATAGATGGACAGTTCAACGTTACGACAGCTCACAGACAACCAGGATCAACATTTAAACCTTTTGTGTACGCAGAAGCTTTTGTAAAAGGCTACACACCAGAAACTGTTCTGTTTGATTTACAAACACAGTTCTCAACAAAATGTCCTGTAGATGATTTTACAACAACAGAAGATGGTAAATGTTACGCCCCACAAAACTATGACGACAAGTTTAGAGGACCTATGACACTACGTGAATCTTTGGCTCAATCAATAAACGTTCCATCTGTAAAAGCTTTATATTTAGCAGGAATAAAAGATTCTATACAACTAGCTACTGATATGGGAATAAAAAGCCTTGGAAACCCTAACCAGTACGGGTTAACTCTTGTTCTTGGAGGTGGTGAAGTTTCCCTACTTGATATGACTTCAGCTTATGGGGTTTTTGCAACAGAAGGAATAAGAAATCCTTATACTAGTATTTTAAAAGTTGAAGATAATAAAGGAAATATTTTAGAAGAAATAAAAATAAAACCAGATCAGGTTTTGGATCAAGAAGTAGCCAGAAAAATAACAGATATACTTTCTGATAACGTCGCCCGTACACCACTTTATGGAGCAAACTCTGCTGTTTATTTCCCTGGTAGAGATGTTGCAGTAAAAACAGGAACAACAAACAACTATAAAGACGCTTGGATTATTGGATACACACCAAGTATTGTTGTTGGAACCTGGGCTGGAAACAACGACAACACCCCTATGGCAAAAAAGGTTTCTGGTCTAATCGTTGCTCCGATGTGGAGAGCTTTTATGGATGAAGTTTTAAAAACAGTACCAAACGAAAACTTTAATAGTCCGCAAAAAGAAGATTCTTATGATTTAAAACCTGTTTTACGTGGTAAATGGCAAGGTGGTATATCTAGTATCCTTCCTAACACAAATATAGACCCTAATATCCCTTATAACTCTGTGCAAGAAACGCTAGCTGGTGGAATACACTCTATCCTATATTGGTTAGATAAAGACAACCCTAGGGGCTCACAACCATCAAATCCATCAAGTGATCCTCAATTTGAAAGATGGGAATACTCTGTTCGTATCTGGGCATCACAAAACGGCTTTCAATAAAGATATATTTCGACAACAAACACTTGTGGCTTTTTGCAATAATTACAACAAAATGTTAGGTTAGAAATAGAACAGGAGAGAGAAAATGTTGCCAATTGACTTGGTTCTAGTACGACACGGGCAATCCGAGGGAAACGCTGCGAATCGCCTTTCCGAGAAGGGTGACAACAGCGCCTTCACGAGGGACTTTCGAGACAGGCACACCAGTAGCTTGCGACTGACCAAACGAGGATGCGGTCAAGCTGCAAGAGCTGGTGACTGGATCAGGAGAGAACTCTTCGGGCCAACAGGCTTCGATCGGTACATCACCTCGGAATACACCAGAGCAATGGAAACGGCTGGTCTGCTGGACCTGCCGAACGCCAACTGGTATGCGGACTTTTACCTCACCGAACGCGACTGGGGTGAGATGGACATCTGCCCACCGAGCGAGCGTGAGGAGAAGTTCGGCGACGCGATGCGCGGTCGGCAAGTGGAACCATTCTTCTGGAGACCGCCGAACGGCGAGTCGTTCGCTCAGCTTTGCCTGCGTGTTGACCGAGTCTTGCACACGCTTCACCGTGAGTGTAGCGACAAACGCGTGATCATCGTCTGTCACGGTGAAGTGATGCGCGCATTCCAAGTACGGCTGGAAAGGCTGTCCCAGGTTCGCTTCAAGGAGGTAATTTTCTCCAAGAAACCCGCTGATCGGATCCACAACTGTCAGGTCACGCATTACACCCGGAGAAATCCTGAGACCGGCAGACTGTCGCGTCATGCTGAATGGGTGCGATGGGTTCGACCAACGGACACACCGACCAACGAATCTGGTTGGCAGAAAATCGAGCGACGAAGCTATTCCAACAACGACCTTTTGGAAACAGTTCGTCTCTCACCGGCCATGATCGAGTAATCGGAACACCCGGCGCAGAGATGCGCCGGGAATTTATTTATATGATCATTAGGAAATGAGGATTATTTTATACCTTAACCAAAATTGTGAGAATCACCTTTTAGCAATGAAAAACCCTTCTTAACATTTGCGTACTCCTCTGGACTAATTAAACCAATTTCTGGTAACTCATTTTCAGAAACCCAAATAAACTCAGAATGATCTTCTATATTAAGTTTTATGTTTTCTATAGAACCAACAAACTTAGAAAAATAAACGGCTTCAATTGAATGGGATTTT
This sequence comes from Nitrospira sp., assembly GCA_040079895.1. Taxonomy (GTDB): domain Bacteria; phylum Patescibacteriota; class Minisyncoccia; order Phycocordibacterales; family DATDWN01; genus C7867-006. The sequence goes on along the minus strand of JBEBJM010000025.1, from coordinate 522 downwards.
TTTATTTCATTTGTATATGTAAAAACAGCGAACGGATCACCGACTGATATTTCAATGCCACACTCTTCCCTAACTTCTCTTTTCAATCCTTCAATGATGTCTTCACCAAAATCTACGTGACCACCTGGAATTTCAAAATTGCTTGGTAGAAATTTCTTCGTGCCGGCCCGTTTCGGTAAAAAAACTTTTTCAACTCCATTAAAATTGTGGTGAATAAAAGCACAAACTGTGATAACTTGTTTTCCCTCAGCCAGAGTTTCACTATCGTGTGATATTTTATTTGTCATTTTATATCTACTATCTTTATTGGTAATAAAACTTCAATTTCTTTCAAAATCTTTTCTTTGTATATAAACACCTTATTTTTTACAGCCGGACTCTCTTTTATGTATAGAAAGTAGTCTTTGATTTCAAGGTTTTTTGGAAGTATGTATAACTGTGTTTGTTTCTCTATAATTTCTATTATTTTAGTTTTTTGTAATTCGGTATTATGAACATCTTTTGAAAATTTCTCTAGGTATT
>JBEBJM010000024.1:0-8017 GCA_040079895.1 Nitrospira sp. | reverse complement strand
ATATTAGAGAGGTTGAATAAAAATAATTATGGTGAAAAAGTTTCAGAAAAAGTTTATCAGATTATTTTTGATCATATATCAAAATGGGGCGATATAGATGATATGGTTGGGGCAGGGGAGCTGGGTTATTTTTCTGACGAACCACAATACGACGGTAGTCTTTTGTTGTGGAAAGGTAAGTTGAGTGGTGATGTTGTAACAAAACATTTGGAATGGTTAAAAAATACCCTCTCTTCAACTCAAGAAGATTCTTTCAGTAGTTCTGAAAAAATAAAATCTATTGTTTTTGATTACGCCACAGAGAACGGTAGGGGAGATGTTCTTTGGCCACTTCGAGTAGCTCTTAGTGGAAAAGAAAAAAGTCCTGATCCTTTTACCCTACTCTATATTCTCGGAAAAGATGCCACTTTAAAACGTATAGATTCTGCAATAAAAAAAATATAATAAAATAATGAGATGGAAAATAAAATCGATTTTTTTTATAGCACTATTTTTTAGCTCAACCTTTTTTGCTTTTGCTCAAACAGACGTTTCTACAGATGTTTTGAAAAGTAAAATAGAAGAACGAAACAACCAGATAAAAAAACTTGAGGAAGAAATAATCCAATATAATAAAGAAGTAGATAACGCTGGCAAAGAAGCTGTTACTTTGAAAAACACCATAAAGACTTTAGATTTAACGAACAAGAAAATATCAAAAGATATAAACTTAACGGAAACAAAAATCAGTAAAACAGTTTTGACTATTGGTCAGTTGGGTGAACAAATAGATGAAGCAAAGAACCATATAGACCTAAACAAAAGAGCTGTGGTGGAGGCGATACAAAACTCTCAAAAGTTAGAGGATTTTGGTATTGTCCAGCTCGTATTGTCTAAGAAAAATATTAGCGATATTTGGAACGAAATAGATAATACAAATCAAGTTCAAAACACCATAAGAGATAAATCTAAAGAGCTTGCAGATTCGAAAAAAGATATGGAAATAAAGCAGGTTTCACTAAAAGGCCAGAAGAACGATTTGCTTAACTTGAAGCAGGATTTGAGTGGTAAAAAGCAAGCTGTTGAATATACAGTGCAGGAAAAGTCGGTGATACTTGCTATTACGAAAAATAAAGAGCAGGCTTTTAAAGAGCTAGTGAAAACAAAAGAAGAACAAAAAGCTCAGTTCGAAAAAGAGGTTTATGAATATGAATCACAGTTAAATATTTTGATAGATAAAGGCAGTTATCCTAAGCCGAAAAACGGGATACTTAGTTGGCCACTCGATAATGTATACATAACACAAAAGTTCGGAAAGACCGTTGGGGCAGAAAAACTTTATACAAGCGGTTCACATAACGGAGTGGATTTCAGAGCGTCAGTTGGTACTGGTGTTAAAAATGTTTTAGCTGGCGAAGTTGTTGGAACAGGAAATACAGATGCTTATCCAGGATGTTACTCTTTTGGTAAATGGGTTATGGTAAAACACAACAACGGTTTATCTACTATATATGGACACTTGTCAGTTATATCTGTGACAAAAGGTCAGACTTTGGATACTGGAGGTCTTGTTGGCTTCAGTGGTAACACTGGATACTCTACTGGGCCTCATCTACACATCAGTGTTTATGCAACTCAAGGTGTGCGCATAGAAAAATATGTAAACAGTCGCGGATGTAAAGAAGTTACAATGCCTCTAGCTGATATAAAAGCATACCTAGATCCTCTAGCGTATTTTCCGAATATATAAAAAGCGGGTAGGGGATAAGACGTGCGGTTAGGTTTTAGTTTGATGTTATAATTTATTGGTACTAGATTATCGTTTTATTATGATTTATTTATATTATTCATTATTTTATTATATGGGCTACATTTTACCTATTGTACTAGCAGTTATTATTTTTCTAAGGATTTCAAAACTTAATCACAAAGTAGAGTCTCTCCAAGAACAAATACTCGAAATGAAAAAACAATCTGGTTCAAACTACGTAAATGTAGTTCACGAGCAACCAGTTTTAGATTCACAAATAGCGTCTTCAGATGTAGATTCGCCAGTTTTGGATAATATTGTTCAAAATCAGACTCGCTCAAAAACCATTACAGTCTCTAATAAACCAGAAACCGAAAGCAATTTTGTTATATGGATGAAAGAAAATACTCTTTTGAAGATTGGTATTCTGATGTTCCTTGCTGGCTTTGGTTGGTTTGTTAGTTATGCTTTTGCTCAACAGTGGATAGGGCCTGTCGGCAGGATAACTCTTGGTATCGTAACAGGAGCACTGGTAATGATTTTTGGAACGTATCGACTAGGTAAAAATGAAACTCAAGGTATAGCTTTTAGTGTTCTTGGTTCAGCCCTTGTTGTAGTGTCGCTACTTTCTGGACAGTATATATATAACTTTTTCTCTTCTGGTGTAGCACTCGGTCTTATATTTATTGTTTCTCTCTATATAGCACTTATCTCTATAGCTTACTCCACAGAAAAACTCGCTGTTTACGGAGTACTACTTTCTCTTTTGGCGCCATTTTTCTCACATTCAACAAATATGGATTTGGTAAACTTGTATCTTTATTTAGGAGCGGTGTCTTTCGCTATTATTTGGGTTTCAGTATTTAAAAAATGGACCATATTAAACCAAGTTGGTATAACAGGCATCCTGTTTTACGGGTTGCCAAACTTTGCTAGTGGGGGATTGACTCACTACAACACGAAGTATTTTATTCTTTTTACTCAGTATGCTATTTCATTGTTATATCTCGGAGTCGGAGTCTGGGGTTTGGTTAGAAATAAATTGAAAGCCGGAACAGATGATTTGTATTTAGCTATAGTTAATACAGTTATAATTCTTGGTTTTACTACAGCTATTGTGCCAGCTGTTTACCAGAGTTTGACTATAGCTGGTTGGATGCTAGTTTACACTTTTTCTGGTTTCTTTGTATTCCAAAAAACAAAGAACGAAAAACTTTTTTATGTTCACTCGCTTATTGCTGTATTTTTGCTCGCCATAGCAACATCGATAGAGTTAAGTGGACAGACACTTGTTATCGCTTTTGCTATTGAGGCAGCAGTTATATCTATCGGTTCTTTTGTGGTGACAGGGAAAATAAGGACAGCAGAAGCATTCGCGGGTCTCCTCATCGTTCCGTTTATGATGTCACAGTCAAGCATAATGTCTTCAAAATGGAATGTTGGAATTATTCATTCTGACTTTGCTGTTCTGCTGGTGTTGGTTTTAGTCACAGCTTTACTTGGCGTTTTCTATAGAATGAACAAAGGATCTGATACATCGTCAGATATAAGAGCCCATCAGATATTATTTATCATTTCTTCCTTCTACATTTACGCTCTTGTCTGGCTGTGTTCGCACTCCATAATAAAAGACAACGACAGTGCCGTTTTTGTATCACTTTTTGTTTACACAATCATCGGACTCATCACTCATTTTTACGGTCTGTTTAACCATAACGTAGTTTTGAAAAAATACGGAATGACCCTTCTTGTGCTCGTCGTGATTAGACTAATTTTGGTTGACGTGTGGAATATGGAGCTGATGTTAAGAGTCATTACGTTTATCGTTCTTGGTATTATGTTTATGAGTACAGCTTTTATGTCTAGAAATCAAAAAGCTATCGGTAATTAATCTATAAAAATATGAAAAAACACATAACTTTTCTTGTTCTTGGGTCAGTCAGTCTTTTGGTTTCTGGCCAACTAGCTTTTGCTCAAGGGGCAGATTGGAAACCGATTCAGGTTGGATCTGGAACATCAAATGCTGGTTTGATACAGACGTTTAGAAACTATTCAGACATAACTATTCCAAATATAATAGTACCAACAGTAGTTCAGGCTGATTTTGATTCTAGGGTAGTAAACGACCTTTTTGGTGTATTTAACGAAACCACAAAACAATTCATTCCTTTTATTCCTACCGGAATAGCTAAATCAGCACCTACTATTTCTGGTATTCAGGATGTATCTACTGGTCAGAATATTGTTCAGTTATACGATAAAAACTTTTCAACCAAAAAGGATTTTTATCTAAACGGTTCCGGTGTTAGTAAAACAGTTCTTGTTGTTAGTTATAATAATCCAATAAAATCTAACACTTTGACACTAACGTTGGATAGTAACGTTACTTTGCCAAACACAATTACGATCAAAGCCGATGTGAATGGTTCAAATGTTATAGTTTTAAATAAATACAGATCAAACTCCAAAGTGATACCTTTCCCAGAAACTAGTTCGAAGACCTGGACACTAGAAATAGAGTACTCACAGCCTTTGCGTATATCGGAAATAGATTTCAACAGTACAGTCGTTGAAATAACAAAGACGAGTGTTAGATTTTTGGCTTTACCAAAAAATACGTACAAAGTTTATTCTAACCAAGAGGCATATGTTAGAACATTTAGTAACCAAGAATCAGCAAATCTAAATAGTAATCAAGGTGTAAAGAATATTGCAGTTTCAGCTCTTTCTGTTAATACAGCTTTTGTTCCTGCTGATTCAGATGGAGATAAAATAACAAACTCAAAAGATAACTGTCCAAACATTTCTAACCCAGATCAGGAAGATGTAGACAATAACTCGATCGGTGATGTCTGTGATGATTTTGATCATGATGGAGTTATTAATTCCGTTGATAACTGTAAAGATGTGCCAAACTATAATCAAAAAGATACAGACGGAGATAAAGTTGGTGATTTGTGTGATCCAGACGAAAGTCGCCTGACTGAAAAATACCCAGCTCTTGTTTGGGCTGGTATAGGTTTTGCATCTCTCGTGCTTATAGGACTATTATTTGTAGCAGGAAATAAAATAAGAAATAATAATTTAGATAGTGGATCAGATTTTCCTCCACAAACACCTCCTCAGGTTTAGATGAGGGTAGGGGACTCCCCTATCAGAAAAGGGGAAAAAAAGAGGTATTGGTTTTTACAGTTTCGGGTGCACATGAAGGTGGTAGAGGAGTAATAAAAATACTGTACATATTAGTACAGTATTTTTATTGAGCGACATTTATTACAAATATTTAACATGTTAAAAATAATTTTCCGGAAAAGTTTTTAGCCAAAGTTCTCCTTTGTGAGTAGGATGAAAAGATATATTGTGCGACACGATACTAATCTCTCCCCTCTATACAAAAGGCCTTTAAAAACAAGAATTAAATTATCCAACCAAAACAAAAACCCCCTTTCGGGAGCTTTTGTTTTAATAGTCTGTTTATGATTACTTAGTGTTCATTGCTAGATCCTTGTTTTCGTACTTACCCCAACATGGCTTTGATGATGACCAAGGTCTTGTGCCTTCTCGCTCATAAAGTTCACGGGCGTAAGCAGTGTTGCCTTCGATAGTGTAGATGTCGTAGTTTTTCTTTTGAGCCTCATCCAAGTGATAATGCTCATTGATTTGCATGACACCAACGTCCAAGTTGTTTACACGACCTCGGTGGATTTCTCCATCAGGGTCTAGTTGTCTAAAGGTTGATTCACATCTTGCGATTTGAATCATAACAGGGACATCAGAGAAGTACTCGCGGACATACTTTTCAGTACTACCCATAGTATTCTCTATATCCTTATTAGATGCCTTTTTGACCAAACTTTGTTCAGACACACTGTTCTCTACTTTTGGAGTATCTGTGATTGTTATAGGATTCGTAGTACCTGTAACTGTTGAAAGAACCATAAACAAACTGATAGCTGTGAAGTTTAAAATAAGCGGTTGTTAGATGGTAATTCTATCGTAATTGAAATTGACTAAACGACTTCAGATGCTAGGCGCGGAAGAGTTTGCGAGCGAGGCGTATACCAATACGGTGAGCTCGGAAACTTGAACCGCAACAACGCAGATGATGTTGTTTTGTTGATTTCAAAGGAAAAACTCAGATCTACTGAGTTGTCTATATACTAGCATATCTAGTCCCAATTGTCAATGGTTAAACCATAAAAATAGGCTTTGTAAAGCACGAAAAAATGGCCCTGTATAGCGCCATTTTTTCGTTTTTTAATAGACAAGATAATGAATAAAAAGGCAATGTTGTCTTACAAACCTTCCTTTTTTAGTTCCTCGATAGTTTTTCGAGCGTCCCTCGATAGTTTTTTGGGTATATTTATGTTTATTTTTATCAAAATATCACCCCTATAACCCTTTTCATAAGGTACTCCCTTGCCTTTTATGCGTAGTATTTCTCCGTGGGTGACACCTTCTGGTATTTTTACCTTTATATCACCATCTAGGGTCTTTATGGTCACCTCCCCTCCTAGTAGGGCATCTGTTAGCTTTATTCCTAGGTCCATAACCAAGTTCTTGCCTTCTTTGCGGAAAGCCTGATCTTTCTTTACATATATCTTTATATACAGATCTCCAGACTGACCACCTGTGATAGCTTCACCTGCGCCAGATAGGCGAATCATCTCACCGTCATCTATACCTGATGGTATTTTGACTTTTATTTCAGTTTCTTTTTTGAGGATGCCGTTACCGTGGCAAGTGTTGCATTTTACTTTAGGAGTCTTGCCTGTTCCGTGACAGATTTCACAGGTTGCCACAGATTCAAACTGGCCAAAGAAAGTCCTTTTCATCTCGCGAATACTTCCTTTTCCGTTACAAGTCGAACAGGTAACCAGCTCACTTCCCTTCTCTGCGCCGTTTCCTCCACAAGTGTCACACTTTGAAACTTTGTTCAAAAGTATGACACGCTCTACACCGAATACAGACTCCTCGAACGATATTTGTATATCAACAGATATATCTCGGCCTCTTTTAGCTTGTCTTCTTCCTCCACCTCCACCAAAAACATCACCAAATATGTCTCCAAAGTCGAATTCAAAACCTTGTCCGTTTCCTTGGGTGAACTGTGAGAAGTCAAAACCATCAAAGCCCTGACCACCGAATCCACTTCCACCCATGCTAGGACCTGCTGAGCCAAACTGGTCGTACTGAGCTCTTTTCTGGTCGTCTGACAATACCGAATATGCTTCGTTTATTTCTTTAAACTTTGCATCGTCACCACCTTTTTTGTCCGGGTGGTATTTATGAGCTAGGGTTCGAAAAGCCTTTTTAATCTCCTCTTTTTGGGCTTTTTTATCGACACCGAGAATTTGATAATAGTCTTTTGCCATGTGTTTAAGAATACGAATAGGAATCTGGGTACCTACGAATGAGCCCGAATTATTTGTACTCATTCGTAACTGTGTTTCGTTTTCATTCGTACTTTAACTTTTATTATAAGGTTTTTTGGTTTTTAGTACACTTGACCGAACATGTTAATGATATTAGTGTTTGATGTGGGGGTATTATGGCCGAAAGCAGTGAGTCTCTTGGAAGATATGTTGAGGTCAGTTCCCAAGACGGGACGGCATCAATCAGGATCATTCGTGAGGATAATCAGCTGATTGTCGTAGCCGGCTCTGATTGTGACATGTCGATTGATTCCGAACGCTGTCGCCCAGCGGTTTGTATCAAGAGGTCCGAGCCGTAAGTACAAGCAGTTTCTCAGCCCGTGTATGGAGCTCGCTCCGCGCGGGCTTCATCGTATATGAGGAAGTTTAATAATTATAAATCTCGTCGAATCTATAACTTTTTTCATCATCTACGGAACCCGTGAAGAGGTGAGTAGAAAGAAATTTTGCACCAGCAAAATATTCTGGTGATGAAAAAAGTTATAGTGAGTAAGAGATTTATGGTTATTAACGTCTATTTTTCTTCTACTTTTTTCTCCTCAAAGTCAGCGTCGCGAACTGGACCATCTTTCGGAGCTTCGCCACCAGCTTGAGTCTCTCCAGTTGAAGCTTTACTCATCATCTCGCCTATTTTTTGTAATTCAGTTGAAAGGTCAGATGTGGTTTTTTTAATTTGATCCATATCTTCGCCTTTAGTTGCGTTCTTTGTATCTGTGATTTTATTTTCAATACTTGCTCGCAAATCTGCAGGAACTTTTTCTCCAGCATCTTTCAAAGATTTTTCTGCTGTATAAACTAGTTGTTCCGCAATGTTTTTTGCTTCAACCAAATCTTTTTTCTTTAGGTCATCCTG
>JBEBJM010000023.1:0-8019 GCA_040079895.1 Nitrospira sp. | reverse complement strand
CTCTGGGACAAATAGTTTTACTCCGAGATTCATTCAAATCTCCTATAAACTCTGTTAGATATATAAACACTGGAAACGCTACTGGAACACCGACTGACGTGACAGAACTTTTATCCATAATCACTCCACAAATGCCCGGTTCGCTTTCTCGGTCTTTTGAAAAAGAGTATATGCTCGGTGTTTATTCTCTGGATACAGATGAGGTTTTTATGATTTTTAAAACAAAAGACTTTGCTTCCAGCTACTCTGGAATGCTCGAATGGGAAAAAACTATGGTAAAAGATATCGGGTCGTTGTTCGAAATAGATCCAAATACAGCGTCCAGTACGACTTTCTTTGACGAAGAAATGCAGAACAAAGACATAAGAGCGCTAAAAGAAAATGCTGGGTCAAAAACCATACTACTTTATTCTTTTATAGACCGAGAAACTTTGGTCATAACAAAAAGCGAGAGAATCTTGAGTGCAATAATAGGGAAATATCAAATAAGTAAACAGAGTAGATAGGTGGTTGCGTCAGGCAGTCGTTCTGTTACAATTTCATCCGCACACCAACTTCGGCATTGTGATTTTTGTTACTATTGTAAGTAAGTTATGATATAATGGGTTTATAATACGTAGAAACATTAAATATTTATTAAATAAGCACAGGTAACGATGCCAAAGTTGGTGTGCGGATAAAGGTATGAATACACAACATTTTAAAGACCTGTTAGAAAAAGAGGTAGAGATGCTAGAGGCGGAGCTTTCGACTATAGCCAAAAGAAGTGATGAAAATCCAGATAGTTGGGAAGTTTTACCTATACCAAACGGCAGAGACAGAGCCGATGAAACAGAAGTTGCTGATAGTTTGGAAGCACTAGAGAACAACAACTCCGTAGTAAACGAACTAGAAATAAAACTTTTAGAAGTAAAAAATGCTCTTAAAAAAATAGATGATGGAACATATGGTGTTTGTGAAGTTTGTGGAGAAAAGATAGAAGATGACAGACTAGAAGCAAACACTTCAGCCAAGACCTGCAAATCTCACATGTAGTTATAAAACTATGGTTTCTAAAATCTATAGTAGCCAGACAACTCTCCTAAATGCCCAAATAATAGATATAGAAGTCGACCTGTCTAAAGGTCTACATTCATTTTCTATTGTCGGTCTTGCCGACAAGGCGGTTGATGAGAGTAAAGACAGAGTATCAGCGGCAATAAAAAACTCTGGGTGGAAATCTCCCAAAAACAAAAACCAAAAAGTAGTAGTCTCTCTAGCTCCGGCCAACCTAAAGAAAGAAGGTCCTCTTTTTGATCTACCAATAGCTTTGGGATACCTTATTGCTTCTGGAGACATATCAGCCGACACAAAAGGTCGGATTTTTGTTGGAGAGTTATCTCTTGATGGAGAACTACGAGGAATAAAAGGGGCGCTACCAATAGCCCAAAAAGCAAAAAAGGAAGGTTTCAAAGAGATTTTTTTGCCGAAAGAAAATGCTGATGAAGCTTGTTCAATAAAAGGCATAACTGTTTATGGCGCAAACTCTCTGTTAGAAGTAGTTCAACACATAAACACTAAAAAATATAACGAAGATGAAAAATCAATAGAATCTGTAAAAATAAATCCTCATAAAAAACAAAAAGAGAAAATAAAAGCTCGTGAAATAGATGTTGATTTTGCTGATGTTAAAGGTCAGGAGTCGGCAAAAAGGGGACTAGAGATAGCGGCGAGTGGTGGCCACAACATAATAATGTATGGACCACCGGGAACAGGAAAAACTATGTTGGCCAGAGCTTTCACACACCTACTACCAGAACTTTCTTTTGATGAAATGTTGGAAGTTACTTCTATTTATTCTATAGGTGGGATGTTGGATGAGGGTTTGATACAACATCCGCCTTTTCGGTCACCACACCACACTGCATCATATGTCTCTCTTGTTGGTGGAGGAAGCAACCTAAAACCCGGAGAAGTTACGCTGGCGCATAAAGGAGTCTTGTTTATGGATGAGTTTCCGGAGTTTGATAAAAAAGTACTGGAATCTTTGAGACAACCACTAGAGGATAGGGTGGTAACAATATCCAGAGCAAAAGGTAGTGTAAAATATCCTGCACATTTTATTCTCATCGCAACGATGAACCCTTGTCCATGCGGAAACTATGGAGCCAAAGATAAAGAATGTATATGTTCAGCTACACAGATAGAAAAATATAAAAGAAAAATATCTGGACCTATTATGGACCGTATAGATCTATGGGTTGAAGTCTCTAAAGTCGAACACCAAAAACTAACGGACTCTAGAGAAATGCACGAAAACACAAAAACAAAAAAGACTCGCGTAGAAAAAGCGAGGTTAATGCAGGAAAAAAGATTTGCTAAACAAAAACTAAAGATAAAGACGAACGCCGAACTTAGTCCGAAAGATCTAGTGAAAAATATTAAACTTTCGGAAAAAGTAAAAGAAACTTTAAATACTTCGGCAAAGAAACTGGACTTATCTGCTCGCTCATATCACAGAATAATAAAACTAGCTCGTACTATCGCTGATATGGAAGGGGAGGTGGAAATAAAAGAAAACCATATTTTGGAAGCACTCCAATACAGACCTAAGGTCTATTAGTTTTGACAAAATAATTTTTAATAGTATTTTATATTTAGGCAAAACACGGGAGGTGTTATGTGGGTAATTTTTCGATGAGAAAAATGAAGATCACTTTCATAGCTGTCGAGGAAGGCCACAAAAAACCCCAGCACAGCTTCGAGGCTGATGTTGAGTGTGCTTTCTCAAACGGATTATTCAGAGTCAGAGGTGGCCTGCCAAAAGAACATGGCGACGAAAATCTCCAGTTTACTGGGACTGGAATAAAACTTGGTCAAGCCATCGTATCCTGGATGCAGAGTGCAATGGCCCACCCAAGCTACAAACCTGCCCACCTGAAATAGTCGATGTAAGTCGAGTGCGTCCGCGCACTCGACTTTATTTTTTAGAAAGGATTTTTAGCACCACGGATTTCGAAATGTAGGTGGATTCCAGTATGACCCGTAACTTTTCCACTGTTACCCATTCGGCCGATTGTTTGACCTTGCTTTACACGATCTCCAACAGATACCAAAGTAGCACTCAAATGTCCGTACAAAGTCTGTGTGCCGTTGCTATGTTTTATAACAATATATGATCCGTAACCTCCGTTCCATCCAGAGTTTCTAGAAATAAGAACTTCTCCGTCTGCAGAAGCTAGAATACTTGAACCATATGACGAAGCGAGATCAACACCGTTGTGGCCGTGGATACCTTGAGTTTTTACTCCACCTATAATAGGTCGCATATAGTAGCCAACGTAAACCGGTAGGGATGATGATGGTTTTACACCACCTCCTCCAGAAGTTCCTGTTGAAACCACCTCACCATCTGGCACAACAATAACATCACCTATACCTAGTTTTTCACCTTTTACTAGGTTGTTGTATTGTATGATTTCATCAACATCGCCTTTATATTTCTTTGCAATACTCTGAACAGTATCACCGGATTTTACTGTGTGTTTAACTCCAGAGATAGGCAGAATAACCAGAGTCTGACCTGGTGTAATAGCATTTCCTTTTATATCGTTGCCCCATCTGATGGTGTTTACACTCACTCCGAACATTTTTGCTATGGCTGGTAGGGTATCACCAGAGTGAACGACGTAAACACTGATCTGATCTTCCTCTAAAGTTTTGACGTCCGAAGTCGGGATGGATTCAGCAGAAAGAGAAGTGCCTTCCACTATAGCTAACTCATTTGTAGATGTTGCCCCTTGGTTTGGCGAGATGATAGCCTGAAGCAAAGGCATATTTTGTGAGTTAGGTTGAACCTCTTCGGCTTTTACCTCTGAAGCACAGAACCAAAAACACCAGCTTGCCTCTACGTGAACCGGAGAAAATAGCATCACAAAAACCGCCGGATTAAGGAGTAAAATAGTAAATATGTTCACCGCAGAGAGACTTGATCCCATTTGACGACATTTATCTCTAAATGACTGTCCAATGCTTTTAAGACCTTGTCTATTCTGAAGATCTTGTTTTTTACCTAAAATAAGCTAAAAGTTAATTTAAATTCGGTCTTTCTGTGTATAATACGGCTCTATATAGCCATATTAAGATTCGAACTCTGTACTAACTCATTATATACACTGATAAACTGGGGTCAACTGATGTTGTTAACACTAGGCTGTGTTATTATTTTCTAATGGATCGCTTGTTTTTTAAACGTTTATGCAAAAATAGAGCATTTTGGATAACTATTTTTATCCTATTTTTTCTCCTCACAAACTTCCTGCTTCAGGTGGTAGCTAAAAACGGACTGAACCTAAACCACTCCAGAAAAGAAGTGAAAATGATCGGTAACGGAGAGGAGGTCGTCCGTGGAAACAAAAACAAAAAACAGATTATATTTACTTTTGATGGGGGAGGAACGACAGCTTCGGCAGACAAAATATTGGAGGTGTTAAAAAAACACAAAGTTAAGGGTACTTTTTTTATGACAGGTCAGATGGTAAAAGAACACCCTGATTTTATAAAAAAAATAGTGGCAGAAGATTATGAGATTTTTAACCATAGTTACAACCACCCATATCTAACAGAAGTTTCTGATGAAAAAATAAAAGAGGAACTTCAAAAAATGGATGGTGTTCTTTTTTCTACTGCCAAAGTTCACTCCAAACCTTTTTTCCGGCCACCGTTTGGAGATAGAGATGAAAGAGTTTTGAGGGTGGCAAAAAGTTTGGGTTATCAATCTATCTACTGGACTGTTGATGCTATGGATTGGCAAGAATGGGAAACCGACGAGACTGTCAAAAAAAGAATACTAAACAGTTTGGATAATGGTAATATATATTTAATGCATGTCGGAGACAAAATTACTGGAAACATTTTGGATGAAGTTTTTACTGAAATAGAAGATAGGGGATATAAAATAGTTTCTTTGACAGAAGGAATATAAAATGAAAATAATAAGTGAACATAAATATATCTTATCTACGTTTGTTATATTTGTGATTTTTGGTTTTTATATTTCTTCAAACAACGAAAGTTATAGCCACTATGTATCTCCTCTAGAAAAAAATTGGTACACAAAAAGTCTTGGAATAGAAACTGCTGAAGCCACAGAAAAAATAAAAATACTTGTAGTTCCCGGACACGAACCGGATTTTGGTGGAACAGAGTTTGGGAATATAAAAGAAAGAGAAATGACAGTTGAGCTTGGTCAAAAAATAAAAAACTTGTTGGAAAACAACCCGAGATACGACGTGTATATAACTCGAGATAAAACTAGTTGGAACGAAACTTTTTTAAATTATTTTTCAAAAGACTGGAAGGAAATTATTTCATGGGAAAAAAGTAAAAGGAAAGCCTACTCTGATTTCCTTTCGTCCAACCACGAATCAAGACCGCCACAGATCGTAAAACACAATAAAGTTTCTGATGATGTTGCGATTAGACTTTACGGTATAACCAGATGGGCAAATGAAAACAATATCGATCTAATACTTCATATTCATTTTAACGATGATGCAGAGCATAGAAAAAATGTCGCTGGAAAATATTCTGGTTTTGCTATCTATGTTCCAGTAAACCAGTTTGCAAACGGAGAAGAGTCACACGAAGTTGCAAAAAATATTATGAAATATCTTTCTTTGGACAATGGTGTTAGTTCTTTACCACAAGAATCGACTGGAATCGTCGATGAGGCTAGACTTATAGCTATCGGCGCAAACAACACTGCCAACCCAGCAAGTATACTTATTGAATACGGCTACATATACGAACCGAGATTTCTAAATGATAATAATAGAGAGTTTACTCTGAACAATTTGGCCACTGAAACTTATTTGGGTTTGGACGAATACTTTAAATTAAAATAGATTTTTGCGTGATATAATCGTCTGATGGATTATCTGGAAACCCTAAACTCTGAACAGAAAAAAGCTGTCCTAAAAACTGACGGACCTGTGCTTATTGTGGCTGGAGCAGGTGCGGGAAAAACCAAAACCATCGCCCATAGAATACTCCACCTCATAGCCGGAGGTGTTTCACCAGAGAACATTTTAGCTATTACTTTCACCAACAAAGCTGCTAAAGAAATGAGGGAGAGGGTGCACTCTCTCCTGTCTCACGTTAGCGGTCACAGAGGCAGACTTCCGTTTGTCAGCACATTCCACTCTCTCGGTGTACAGATACTAAAAGAGAACTCTGACCTTATGAAACTTCCTAGACACTTTAGTATTTATGATACAGCTGATTCAAAAAAAACTCTGAAGGATGCACTTGTTAGTATGAGTGTAGATCCTAAAGAGCATCTAGACAAAGTTCGACACATCATATCCACTGAAAAAGGAAGGGGTGTTAGCTTGAGTGAATACCAAGAAAGAGCCAGTCACGACTACACCAGCGACTTAACAAAAAAAGTTTGGGCAAAATACGAAGAGACTTTAAGAAAAGAACAAGCGTTGGATTTTGATGATCTGCTTTTGAAAACATTGAAGCTGCTACAAAAACACGACGACGTTCTAGAAAAATATCAGGAAAGATTTTTGTACATACATATAGATGAATACCAAGACACGAACAAAGTTCAAAACAGTATTGTTGAGTTGCTAGCAAAAAAATATAGAAACATCTGTGTGGTAGGGGACACAGATCAATGTTTGGTTGGTGGAACAAAAATAAAAATGGCTGATGGTACTTTAAAACCAATTGAACATATAAAAAGTGGTGAGTTTGTTTTATCTAACTACGGAAGTGGAGATTTTCGTTCAGCCAAAATAACTAGAAAAAAAACAAAACGATTTAAGGGCAACCTAATACGTATTGAAACAATGAAGGGTAAAGTAATAACAAGTACCCCAGAACATGTCCACTTTGCCGGATATCGTTTAGGTTCAACACCACAAACGTATTTGAACTATCTTATGTATAAAAATGGTGTTGGATGGAGAATCGGCACAACATCAGTTTACACAAAAGGACAAAAAAAACCTGTCGTCGGTTTTATTCAAAGATCTAACCAAGAACACGCTGATGCGGTGTGGATTATTGCAACACATAAAAGTGAAAAAGAGTCGCGTATCAATGAATACGTTTTATCGCTCAAATATCAGATACCAACTATCCCATTTACAGCGCGTAAAGGTTCGAGTGTAAATGGATATGTTCATGATGATGTTGCTATAAAAAATATATTTTCATTATTAGATACCGAAAAATCTGCATTAAAATTATTAGGTGATATTGGACTCTCACCGAAAGAACCACACCATCAACCTAGAACCCGAAACTCAAACCGAAGAAATATAAACATAATTTTGTGCGGAGATCGTCGCGGTAAAAATCCCATGCATAATATTTCAATACACGGAAATGATTCTGCTGGAAGAAAAAAACTGGAATCAATAGGGCTTTCTATTCGTAAGTCAAAAAATAATAAAAACTGGAGATTTGAAAGTGTTCGTTCTAGTTATGGAGAAGTTTGTCTGCTGGCTAATAAAATAATCTCAGTTTTTCCAGAAGCCAACCTAGTCTTTAGTGCTCGTCTAGGGGGAGGCAAAGATAACCCACGTGATGGAAACTCGCTCCCGCACATACAAGCAAGTTCTATTAGAGTTGGTATGAGTCTTTTTTCGACAGATGGTTATGATGTTGTTTCAAAGATATCAAAAATCCAAACAATAAAAATAAATGTGTTCGATTTAGATATTGAAAAAACTCATAACTTTATCGCGAATGATATTGTAACCCATAACTGTATCTATAGTTGGAGAGGAGCTGAAATAAAAAACTTTTTACACTTTGAAAAAACCTACCCAGAAGTGGAGACTGTTTTTCTAGAACAAAACTATCGTTCAACAAAAAACATTTTGGCTGTAGCTAACGAAATAATAGAAAAAAATAATTTTCGAATACCAAAACGTACCAGAGAATCTGATACTAAGCGTTGCTCTGCCCATTTGATCACATTACTCGCCATTTTCTAATCCTCTCGATAATTTGGTAGTTGCA
>JBEBJM010000022.1:0-8184 GCA_040079895.1 Nitrospira sp. | reverse complement strand
TGGAAAGATATGAAAGTTATATCTTTGGAAGATAACTATCGTTCTCATCAGCATATTTTGGATGCCACTTTTTCTATGATAGAGGAAAACTATACAGAAGGTGAGCATCAAAAACTACGAGTCAAACTAAAATCCGGATCATCTGAAAAAAGTCGTCCGATCGATATGGTTTTTGCACCAGATTCTGATTCAGCCGATCAGTACCTAGTAGAAGAGCTAAAAAAAATATCACAATCTGAACCAGAATCTACAGTAGCGGTTATTTTGCGCTGGAACAGGGATGTCGACCACGTTTTGTCTTTGTGTGAGACGATGGGGGTACCCGTTTCGGCTGAGCGTGGAGCAGATATTTTTTCGCATCCTATCGGGGCGATGTATTTTAAGTTGTTGGAATACATAAACGATCCATCAAAAACAGAAGCTTTTGCTGAAACTGTTGCGGGCGGACTTTGGGAGATGGATTTTACAAAAGGAGCAGAGATAATAAGAAAAATCCGTAGTGGAAATATAAAAGATATAGAAAAAGATATTCCACAGTTAACAGATCTACGTGCGGAGAAAAACAAATCTGGAGTTATTGATTTTCTTATTTTGTTGGGTGATTTATCTGGGTTAACAAAACCAGAAAGACTATCGTCACCTGTTTCTGTAGAGGTCTGGCGAGGGATTATTGAACTTGCTAGGGATTTGGCGGGAACATCTCACATACAAAACCCAACAGATCTCATAAAAAGACTTTTGGATTATAAAAAAACAGCTGAAAACAAAACCATAAAAATCGGTAGTGGAAAAAGTGATGCAAAAATACAGATTATGACAGCTCACTCGTCAAAAGGTTTAGAGTATGATTATGTTTTTCTGCCTTATGCACTTGAGGAGTATTGGATGAGACGACCGCGTACATCTACTTTTGTTTTTCCTCGAGAAAAAGATAACAGTGATGAGGAGCGCGATGCTAGAAGGCTGTTTTACGTAGCTCTGACTCGGGCAAGAAAACATGCTGTTGTTTTGGTTCCAGCAGGAGACAATATGGGCAAGGATTTTATTCCACTACGTTTTGTAAGTGAGATGCATAAAAACAGTGTCAACATTTTTGATGCGCCAAAGGTTAAAACTCTACCGAAAACTCTGTCAGGCGCTGAACTATCATCACATAGAAAATCAGAAATAATAGAATACGCTAAAAGGGTTGTTATGGAAAACGGACTTTCTGTTACAGCTCTGAACCATTTCCTAGTTTGTCCTTCAGAGTTTTTGTACAAGAGTATTTTGAAAGTTCCGGAGGCTCCATCGGCAAGTTCAGAAAAAGGTATCGCAATGCACAAGGCCATATCTGATGTGTGGAAAAGCAAAGATAGGACTTTGTCATCTGTAACAAAAATAATAGAAGCCTCTGTTAGGGAATATCTTTCTGTATCGCTTTTGCCAAAATCAGAAAAAGAAATTATTTTAGAAGAACTTTTAGAAAATGCTCCGATAGTTGCAAAAGCAATGCTTCCACATTTTTCTATACAGGGCACTGTCCATACAGACAGATGGATCGAGAGCGTTTTTGAGACATCTTTTGATGAAAAGAAAATCCACCTAACACTTCATGGACAGATGGATGCGATAGTAGATACAGAAGAGAGCGTTCTCGTCTTTGACTACAAGACTAGAGAAAAGATGAGTGAAAACGCTATAAAAGGGGAGACAAAAGACTCCGATGGTAACTATTTCCGTCAGCTTGTTTTCTATAAAAAACTTCTTCAAGATAGCAATCTGTTTAATACCAAGAAAATAGAACCAGCTCTAGTTTTTGTAAAACCAGACGATAGTGGACGTTGCCCAACTATTACTTTACCTGTCTTAAAAGAGGATATAGATAAAGTTCAAAAAGAAATAGATAAACTAGTCCAGAGTGTTTTTTCTGGAAACTTTTTACTGGAGAATTGTGATGACAAAACTTGTAAGTTCTGTAACTATAAAAAACTACTGGATTAGCCGTTTAGCACAGCATCTATAACAGCTTTTAAGTTTTCATAAGGAAGTGCGCCTGGTACGGGTGTTTTTATTCCGTCTTTTGTTAGGATTATTGATGTTGGTGTGCCTTGTCCTCCAGCTTTTATAGCGTCTTCGTAGTCGGCCTGTACTTTTTCTGCATATTTTCCACTAGATAAACAAGTGTTGAAAGTTGTGACATTTAGTCCGACAGTTTTTGCTATTTTTGGTAACTCTGCTGGGTCTAGTGAGTTGTTTGATCCTGTTGTTGCGTAAACTAGGTTTATATATTCCCAAAACTTTTCCGGTCCACCTAGCTCGTTTGCACATTCTGTCGCTTCTGCCTCTTTGCGAGCTTTTGAATGTAGAGCATCGATGGGGAAATGTCTGTAGACCCAAGCTACTTTTCCACTACTACCGTATTCACTCATAACTCTGGCTAGGGTTGCATGGAATTGCTTACAATAAGGGCACTCTGTATCAGAATATTCAACAATAACAATATCAGCATCTGGGTTTCCTAGGATGTGATCATCTCCAGAAACCGGTCTCATATCTACACTTTTTACTTCAGTTTTTTCTGAAACTTTTACTGCTTCCTTTGTCACTTTTATGTTTGAATAGTATAGAGATCCAGCAATAAGACCTCCAGCAATAACTAAAGCTATCGGTACAGAGAGTTTTTCCATTAGTGATTTTTGTTCCATAATAATTAAAAAATTAAAATATGATACAATTGTACTCTATGACACATCTAGTGGCAATAATTCTAGGTTTTGTTGAGGGGGCAACAGAGTTTATACCAGTTTCCTCGTCTGGGCATCTCATCATAGCTCGACAGCTTTTGGGTACTAACGACATCGGCGGGCTGACTTTTGATGCGGTTTTGCAACTTGCTACTTCGTGTGCTCTTTTGGTGTATTTTTGGAAAGATATCTGGCGACTTGTTTGTACGGGGTGGGATTTTGTTTGTAGAAAAGATGTAGAGCAAAAAGAAAAGACACTTTTGTACGCGATTGTTTTTGGAACCATTCCAGCAGTTATTTTTGGACTACTTTTAGAAAAACAAATGGAGAGTATTTTTCGTAACGTTCAGTTGGTTGCGATCACACTAGTTCTGGGAAGTATTTTGATGTGGTTTGCCCAAAAGTTTTCAAAACAAAACAAAGTCTTAACACTCGGCAGGGGAGTTGTTGTTGGTTTTTTTCAGTGTCTTGCTTTGGTTCCAGGGATTTCCAGATCAGGAGCGACTATTTCTGGTGGGCTTTTGTCCGGACTCTCACAGGAGGAGGCTGTACGGTTTAGTTTTTTACTTTCACTTCCTATTCTTTTTGGTTCTGGTTTGAAAAAACTTTTTGAAGTTCGTCACGATCTGTTTACAACAGGTTTTGGCTCGTCGCTTTTACTGGGTTCTGCCGTCGCTTTTATTACAGGTCTTATTGCTATAAACTTTCTTATAAAATACCTAAAAACACACAACCTAAACATTTTTATCTGGTATAGAATAGGGCTAACTATAGCCATATTTTTCTTATTTTAGGATTTAAACATAAAAAGTACTTGACGTAAAGATGTGCCTATGCTATGATTATGTGAGCAACAATCGTTCTTCAACGTTGACGGCACCTCGTCGAGAGTTACCGTCACCATCAACCACAAGGAGCATCTGATGAAGAAGTCCATCATCGACACCGGACCGCAGTCCGCGACCGGGGCCTTCACTTATATCATGACCGCCAACGCCGAAGCCGGACAGATCGACCAGGGCACCACCGTCTCGACCATCGCCTGACGCGGCGTCGGCCCGGCCGGGGACGCACACAGTGCCGTCCCCGCCCAGCGCGACCACCGGGTTCGGCTTCACCAGGAGACGCAACCATGCAGGACAGAGCTCCGCCGAGGTGAACAGCCTTGTGAGGGCGCCCAGTAAACCGGGCGCCCTTTTCTTATACAAAAAATTAAAACAAACTTTGAGTTTTTATTTCTGGCACAGGTTCCCAGTGTTTCGTGTCCAGTTTTATTTCTTTCGTGAAAGGTCCTTCTTTAAAAATCAGTTTTTTGTTTTTCATTGCGAACTCATAGACATCTTTTGTGATTTTTACGTCATCAAGACAGTATTTTTTTATTTTATCTATTTCGCCTTCCCTCCACCATTTTACAGCTTCTAGTCCATCACCACTTTTGTTTATACCAAATGTTCCTTCAGCTATTTTATCTAACTTTAGCCATCTACCTGATGAGTTTTTTATTTCTCTGAAAATATCTAGAGAACGAATGTCGGCAAGATCCCCTAGACCTGCTTTTTTGTAGTATTTGTTCAGTAGTGGTATATCAAAATAATCACCGTTAAAAGTAATAAGAACATCAGCTTTGTTTATTATCTTCCACATTTCCTCGAACTCCTCTTGTAGGAAAGTGTGATATTTGTTTGTTTCATATTCGTATAGTCCCACAACAGAGATATCCAAATCAGCAGGATTTCTCGATCCAATATCCTGGAATATATTTTTTGTTTCTATGTCAAAAACTATTTTTCTCATTTGCTGAACGGTCCTAATTTATGAGTTTCTAAGAAGTCCCTAATTGTTATATCTCCCATACCAAAACCTACAGTAGGAATAGGTTCTACATCAAATATTTCAAGCAAATTATCATAACGACCACCGCCACAAAGAGCTCTAGGATTACTAGGGTCTGTATCAAATACTTCAAATACCATTCCTGTATAGTATGTTTGGCCTCTAGCTAGTGTCTCATCGAGTCGTACATTTGTAATACCATCTTTTTCTAGGCGTTCTATTATCCCACTCAAATTGTCTGCGGGGCCATTAAGTCTAATTTCGAAATCTTTATTTTCAGCACCAAATCTTTGCATTATTCTGTGGGCAATTGTGATTATCTCTGCATCATTCTCCTCTCTGTTATTATCAATTCCCATAAGATCACAATTGAGCTGGTAGTGTTCACGTTTTCTCCCTCTTTGAGGTTTTTCGTACCTAAACAGGTTTGGAATTGAAAACCATCTTAGCGGGAATTTGCGTGATTTTCTCTGAGCAGCTACCATTCTAGCTAATGTTGGTGTCATTTCTGGGCGAAGTGTCACAGATCGTCCACCACGATCAGTAAATGTAAATGTTTGCTCGTTTACTATCTCATCACCACTTTTTTCTGTGTAGATTTCAGTAAGCTCGAGTGGAGAGGCGCTATACTCTTCATAACGAAACTCCTCTGCCACTTCACGCCAAGTTTTGAAGATGTAATTCTGTATCTTCATATCTTCTGGGTAGAAGTCTCGGACGCCTTTGTATGGTTCTGTACTAAGTTTTGTATTATCTGTCATATGGGTTATTGTATCAGAATATGATTGATAGAAAAAGTGCGAAAAAAGATGTGCATGTTTTCTATAAAAAACTAGGGGAAACACCTTTGGAGTGTATTTTGCGCTTCAAGAAAGAAAACCCTGAATATGAAAAAGAAGCCATGACATATGCTGGCAGGCTAGACCCCATGGCTGAGGGCCTAATGGTTTTGCTTTCTGGAGAGGAAGTAAACAACAAAGATAAATACACGGGAATGGATAAAGAATATGAGTTTGATGTTTTGTGGGGGTTTAATACAGATACTTTGGATTTGTTGGGGGGTGTTGTGGATAGTGGTCAGGATGTGGTGCTAGTGGAGGATTTGGACAAATATCTAGAAAGATCAAAAGGAAAGTTTGAGCAGGTTTATCCCGTTTTTTCTTCCAAAACAGTTGATGGTATACCTTTGTGGCAGTGGGCTAGAGAGGGCAAGATTTCTCTAATAGAAATACCGAAACATACTGTGGAGATTTTTGATGCAAAACATATTTCTCGCACTGAAATGACCGGAGAGGATTTGATTAAAGAAATAGAAAGAAGAATAAAACTTGTTTCTGGGGATTTTAGACAAGATGAAATACTAAAAAAGTGGCAAGATGTTTTGGAAGGTGTAGGCGATAAAACTTTTGTTTTAGACAGTTTCTCTATAAAAGTTTCTTCTGGTTTTTACGTTCGTCAGTTTGTTTCCGACATGGCAAAAGCTTTTGGTGTAGTTGCTACTACGTTTTATATAAAAAGAACTAGAGTGGGGGATTTTGAGTAATTTGCATTTTTTTGGCTGTAGTGGTTGAATATTAGTTAGGTGTAAGACAAGCTAAACCACTTTGATCGGAGGTTAGGTTTGCTACAAGTCAGTCAGGCGGCCATGGAGATCGGGACTATCGTTCGATCCCACAGGGAAAGAGTTCGTGGTCTGAACAGGGGGGTCTTCTCTTCCATTTCTCGTGTTCCGGTGAGATTCGTCAGGTCTCTTGAGCACGGGGATGTCCTCAATTACTCTGTCGAACTCCGTCGGCACTATATCTGCAAGCTGATGGAGGCTCTGAAGAAGAAGATCAGGATGCAACCGTTTCATGAGCAGAGAGCACGAAAGCTCATCAGGGCTGCGTGTCCCAGCATCAGCCCGGCGCGACGCAGGAAACCCAGAACCTGCGTGAAGCGTCGTTTCCACGGCCGGCGGAGGAAATCCCTCCAAGTTCATTAGCTTTACAGAGTCCCGACGTCGCAAGACGTCGGGCTCTTCTATTATAAAATTAAAGTAAAATATAAAACTCTTACTAAACCATACTTTTTCTAGTACCAGAATAATTTTCTGCTGAAAATTTTCTTTCTACTCACCTCTTCACGGGTTCCGTAGATACTAGAAAAAGTATAGTTTCGACGAGTTTTATAGTTAAGCAACTATTTCCTCATCTCTTTCTTTCGAAGTCGCACTGATTTTGGAGTGATCTCTATGTATTCGTCTTCAGACATAATTTCCATGGCTTTCTCGATATCAAGTTTGTATGTAGCTGCAAGATAAACAGAACCATCTGAACTAGATGAACGCATGTTTGTTAACTGTTTTCCTTTTGTTGGGTTTACTGTAAGGTCTTCACCTTTTGATACGTTTCCAATAACCATACCTTCATAAACTTCTGTTCCTGGGTCAATATACAAAGTTCCTCTTTGTTGTAGGTTGTCCAAAGCGAAAGCCAAAGCTTTTCCTTTTTCCATTGAAACCATTGAACCATATTTAGTTCTTTTTATTTCTCCGACGTAAGGTCTGAACTCTATAAATCGTGAAGATAGGATTCCAAGTCCTTTTGTGTCGACCACAAAAGCTCCTCGATATCCAAGAAGTCCGCGTGTCGGTACTTCGAAAATAAGTCTCTGTGTTCCGTGTCCTTGTTTTACATTAGTAAGAAGACCGCGTCTTTCAGTAAGTTTTGAAATAACAGAACTAGCCAAGTCGTCAGAAATATCTACAGTTACTTCTTCAAAAGGTTCTGTTTTTTCTCCATCTACTTCTTTGATGATTACTTGTGGTTGAGAAACTTGAAGTTCAAAACCTTCACGTCTCATGTTTTCACAAAGTACGGCAATATGCAGTTCTCCTCTACCGTAAACAGTGTATCCTTCGGCATCTTTAGTTCCTTCATTCCAATCTACTTTCAAACCAACGTTTACTTCGAGTTCTTTTTCAAGTCTGTCTCGGATTTGTCGTCCTGTTACGAACTTTCCTTCTTTTCCAGCAAAAGGCGAGTCGTTAACCATAAAGTTTAGGGAAATAGTTGGTTCATCGATGTTTATAGATGGAAGTCTTTCAGCGTCCTCCTCTTTACATATAGTGTCTCCGATATAAACATTTGGAAGACCAGCGATCATAACAATATCTCCAGCAGAAGCCTCAAGAGTCTCTACTCGTTTTGTTCCTTCAAAACTAAAAAGTTTTGTTATTTTTCCAGAACTAACTTTTCCGTCATGATGTTTATCAAAAACAGTGTCTCCAGTTTTTATTGTTCCTTCGTAAACTCTACAAGCAGCCATTCTTCCAAGGAAGTTATCGTAAGCTAGGTTGAAAGCTTGAAGTCTGACAGGAAGAGTTTTGTCTCCAGTTGCAGGTGGAACTTCTTTTAAGATAGTTTCCAAAAGGGGAGTTAGGTCAGAACTTTCATCTGTCAGTTTCATCTTTGCAATACCTTCACGACCAATAGCGTAAACAGTCGTAAAGTCTAGTTGTTCGTCGTTAGCACCTAGTTCAAGGAAAAGTTCCAAAACCATTTCATGAACTTCTTCGCATCTTGCCGCTGGTTTGTCGATTTTGTTTATAACAACGATAGGCTTTAGTCCCAATTCAAGAGAT
>JBEBJM010000021.1:0-8561 GCA_040079895.1 Nitrospira sp. | reverse complement strand
TTTGAAATCTCTAATGAGTTCCATAATTATCTGCATTTTAACATTTTTCTTGATTACTGTAACTTTTGCAAAAATACTAAATCAAAGCTCCCATGCATTTTGAAAAATAAATTTTACACGAAACAAAAGAGACGTGGGAAGCGGTGAGGTGATGGGTGAGCGATACCAGCAGAAGCCTAAGAACAAGCCATCTGGTGTGGTCTGGAGCGGATGCCGGGAAGTAAAAGGGCGTTGCGCATCGCGCAACGCCCTTTGCTGTCCTCCTAACAGCAGAAAGAACTAGGTTACCAGTCGATGTAGAGACGAACACCGCCACCGAGACCGCTATACGACTCTCGGTCTCCACGGTTGTGTTCGCCCGACGTTTCGTAGCCGAAACGTCCTTGGAACTTCGAGGTGAAGTCCTTGTGGACGTCCACCTTGTCGATCTTGAGACCCCCACCGATTTCGTGATGGTTGTTGCCGGGGAGGGTCTCGGCGTCCATGCTGGTAAATACCCAGCCGGCGGGTCCAAACGAGAAACCACCCGGACTCCAGACTTCATAGCCTTGATCCATACGGATTTCAGCAATGAAGTTGTTCCGGTTGTACGGGTCGATGTTGCCGACCTGCACGTTGAGACTTCCGGGAGTCTTGCGTTCCTCCCAGTTCAGGTTGGCGAGGCCAGCGATGATCGGGATTGCCCGTCCATCCTTTGGCTTACCAAAACCCGACGGCCGGAACTCCCATCCAAACCCGACGACAGCATGGACGGAACCGAGTGTTCCAACTTTCCTTCCGACCGTTCCGCCGACCGTGAGGTCGAGCATGTGGTCGAAACGAAAGCTGGGCGAATCCATCTTGCTACTGACGAGGCTGGCCCCGATGTATGGCCCAGCGAAAGTTTCGCCTTTGGACCACATAACGAAGGTCTGATGGAGTTCGGCAACGAATGCCGGATTCCACTTGGTTTCCGTCACACCCTTGCGGATGATGACCGGCCGATCGGCTGGTGGACTCCGAAACTCCTCGGACGTCCACCCGACGTAGCGATCTTCTCCTCCAGTTGCCGCTCCTCCAGCCAATCCAGGTCCTCCCGGTCCATCCGGACCTTGTGGGCCAATCAGTCCACGCTCACCGTCTTTACCAGTCGGACCTTGTGGGCCAGTAGGACCAGCGGGTCCAGCCTCGCCCTTTTCGCCCTTCACGATGATTGGCTGGGGAGGGGGAGGTGTGAGGTAAAATATTTTGTCGACTTTGTTTCCGCAGTCGTCCCTGGCGTAGATCACCAGTTTACCTTTTTCCACCATGGCTCGCGTAGCAGTATCTTTGGCTTGCGGTACGAACTTCATCTTCCCACCATCCACTGCCATGTGGGCACAGGCGTCGGCCTGAAGAGGGTACAGAACCCTCGTTTTTCCGTTGACGGGAAGCCTCCAAGCCCCACTCAAATTCGCGGGGACGTAGTACTTTCCAGCCTTGAGTGCGACAAAGCACTCATCGAGCGTGTCGAAAGTCAGATCTTCCTGCGCCATGGCCGATGAGGCACACAGCATAGCGAAGATCGCGAAGAATGCGATTCTCATTTGGTTCCTTCCTCTCAATGTTCTGACTCGACCCTTATGGACCGAGTGTTTGACTCGGTTCACAGGCGAAGCTCTGCTATAGCTCTATCATATTTTATAGACTTTGTCTAGTACAAAACACACCACTTTCGTGGTGTTGTTTTTGGTCTATATTTTAACCTTTTACTTTTAGTCTGGTCTGTCTGTTTTTGTCTATCTTTGGGAGTTTTATAATAAGCAGACCGTGTTTTTCTATAGCTTCTGCATCCTCAACCTCTATTTCGGCAGGTAACATAATAGTTCTAGAAAAAGATCCCCAGTATAACTCTTGATGAAAATAATCCTCTTCTTTTACAAAACGTTCAGTTTCTCTTTTACCTTTTATGGTTACCATATCACGAGTTATAGCTATATCTAGATCCTCTGGTTTTACACCGGACACCATGCTTTTTATGACAATATCTGTTGGTGTTTGGTATACATCCACGGTCAATTCTCCATCTTCTGGTTCATTCTCTGACCATGCGTCATCGTTCAAAGAAGCCCTGCTAGGTATTTTGCTAGGAGCTTCTACAACTTCAGGTTCATCGTCTATTCTGACGCTACCAGTTAGTTTTTCAAAGAATGAACGATTGTCTTTCATGGTTTTTTGTTTTTTATTGTTTTTATTGAGTCTGTGCGTCTGAAAGCTTGTTTATATGTTTCACTTTTTCAAAAAGTAAAAGCAAACCTATAATACCTACCCATACCGCACCAAATATAAAGAAAATATTTCCTGTAGCTTGGTTAATTATAAATAAATTAAATGAAGTGTGCAACACTATAGCTATGATAAGTCCGGAAAGTGCGTAAAAAAACTTTTCTGTTTTTGTTTTGTAAAAAGAAAGACCCATACAAACACCGATAGTTGCCGAAGATATCACATGCACAAGACTAGCTCCTATAAAACGCAGGTTGCTGTTTATGATTGTATCGACGATATCTCCGTTGTGTACGGGGGTCATCAGGAAAAGTGTATTTTCTGCAGTTACGAAACCTAGCGCTGACACAATAAGGTATATTATGTCATCCACTGGTTCGTCCGTCACTCTTTTGTTTGAAATAGCTATTAGATAAACGAAACCAAACTTGAAAATCTCCTCGAGGGAAGCCCAGAGTATAAACATCAAAGAGTTTTGAGACTTTATTTGGTCATATACAAACTGCTGGAGGGGAAGTACAAGAGCGACCGCTAACATACCCCCAAAAAAAGACAGGGCGAGCATTTTTGCTGGCTCCGGATGCGTATCTTCTCTAAGCCAAAACCACATCCACACTAGAGCGGGTATAAGACCCAAAAGGAAAGATAGAATAAAAGGATATTTTTCTAGAAATACTAGTATTTCACTATTCATTCATTTTTATTTTGGCCAGTTTGTGACCATTAGAAGGTTATCTTTTTCTTTTTTTATATGTGACCAAATTTCTTCTGTAATAAACGGCATGAAAGGGTGCAAGAGTTTAAGAGAAGTTTCTAAAATGTATCGAAGTTTGTATTGAGTTGAAGTTACAACTCCACTGTCTTCACTTTTTAGACCTTCTTTTGACTCTTCTATTATTTTATCAGCAAAAGTGTGCCAAGCGTAGTGGTATAACTTTTCTGCAGCCAAATAGAAACGGAAACTATCCATATCTTTTGTTACATCTTTTACTAAATCATCGAGCTCTGTTATGTCAGTCGCATCTTTTTCTGTAAGTACCTCGGGTTTTTCTCCGTTCCAGTTTTCTGTGCTTGTAAGAACAAAGCGGGTGATGTTCCAGATTTTATTCGCAAAGAGTTTGTAGGCTTTTGTTTTATCGTCTGACATTTTACTATCATTTCCTGGGCCGGTTCCCACAATAAGAGCCATTCGCATTGCATCTGCTCCGTATTTTGATATTACATCCAAAGGGTCAACGTTATTTCCCAAAGATTTACTTATTTTTTTGCCATCTTTGTCTCTAACAAGCCCATGAAAATATACAGTTTCGAAAGGTACCTGACCTATCACGTATGTAGACATTAGTATCATGCGAGCAACCCAAAAGAATATGATGTCGTATGCCGTTTCCAGCATTTTTGTTGGGTGGTAGTTTTTTAGATCTTCTGTATTATTTGGCCATCCAAGTGTTGAGAACGTCCAAAGTCCAGAAGAAAACCATGTATCCAAAGTATCTGGATCTTGAGTCCAGTCGTTTCCATCTGGAGATTCTATTCCACAATATATCTGATCATTTTTGTACCATACTGGTATTCTGTGTCCGTACCAAATTTGTCTACTTATGCACCAGTCTCTAAGGTTTTCTACCCAATTTATGTACACCTTTTCAAACCTGTCTGGAATAATATTTATATCTTTATTTTGTACAACTGAGAGCATTAGCTTCTTTAAAGTAACTTTTTCACCCCTTTTTATATTCGGGAGGTTTTCGTGTGGATAATCAAATTCCTTATTAACGTCTATAAACCACTGAAGTTTTGGTAAAGGTTCTACTACTCCACCCGTTCTTTCTGCTGTAGAAATGTTTTGATCTATTTCCTTCTCTTCTATCATTAAATTATTTTCTCTTAACCAGTTTGCAACTAACTCTCTAGCTTCGCTGGTCTTCTTACCCTTTAGGTTAGCAGTTGTCATTTTTGCGTACTCATCTATCACCGGTTTTAGCGGGAGAGAATGTCTTTGTGCTATTTCGTAGTCCACCATACTGTGAGCAGGAGTTACACCCAAAGCACCTGTTCCAAACTCCATATCAACTTCCTTATCAGCTATTATTTTTATAGCTAATTTTTCACCCATAAAATCAATATCATATGTTTTTCCAACAAATTCTTTATATCTTTCATCATCAGGATTTACAGCTACGGCAGTATCACCAACTTTTGTTTCAGGTCTTGTTGTCGATATAGCAATAGGGAACTCAGCTGAATATTTAAAAGTGTATAAAGTAGCTTTTCTTTCTTCGTAGACTATCTCATCATCAGAAATAGTTGTTTGTCCCTTTGGATCCCAGTTTATAACTTTGAAGCCTCTATATATAAGACCGTCATCAAACATTTTTTTAAAAACTGTTTTTACAGCAAAGTTTCTTTTTTCATCCAATGTAAAAGCTTCTCGTGACCAGTCTAATGAACAACCAGTCTTTTTCATCTGGTCTATCATTATGTCGTGATTATCTTTTGCAAACTGTTCAACTTTTTTTAGAAAAACTTCTCTACCTAGATCGTGGCGATTTTTACCCTCCTCTTTTTGGATTATTTTTTCCACTTTTGATTGTGTTGCGATGGCCGCATGGTCTGTACCAGGTATCCAAAGAGTTTTCTTTCCGAGCATTCTGTTATATCTAACCATTATATCTTCTACGGCTAACATAAAAGCACTTCCCATATGAAGTGTTCCCGTTACGTTTGGTGGAGGTAGAACTATAGAAAAATAGTCAGCATCCTTGTTTGTCACGCCTTTTTCTACACAAATATCTGGATTGAAAAAACCACTTTCTTCCCAGATCCTATATATTTTTTCTTCTGTGCTCTGTGGTTGGTATGGGGATAAGAATATTCCGTTCATTTAACCAGAATATCATAAATTATAATTTTAATGTAGTTACTAGGTGAAGAATGTCTTTTATATAAGACGTCACTTATAAAGGACATATTTTACTTATAAATAATGTCCTTTATAAAAAATATCTGGAAGATACATAATCTTGAACCTAAAAATGAAACATAACGGACATACTTTCAACCATTTTTGTTGATTTTTTACTCTGTAATCATTTTTTACATAATACGGCTTGTTATATGAGTTTTTAGGACTTTTCCACATACCCCAAATTATTCAAAAAACATTGACAATACAACAGAAAAGGCGTATCCTCTGACTAATCTTAATTTTATATGAGTAATTTATTCAACAAAAAAACGGTAATTTTTTTCTCGATTTTTCTTGTTGTTTTTTCTCTATTTAACCTCAATACAGTTCATGCTTCTTTGCAGGAATCTGGTAGTGCAAACTCTTATTCTGCAGGAAATATTCAAGCACTTCCTTCTGGTTTTGCTCTGACAGCAATTGGTTACGGTTCTGACGATCACAAATGTGTTTTAGCTATAAAAACTGCTCCGATAAACTCTGATGGAACAGTTGATTTTGCAAATGCTTCTTGGCAAGGCGCAACAAACTGTGCATCTGGTTCTGCTGGTAACGAAAGATCACTTGAAGCTGGAAGTGACGAAGTTATCTCTGGATGGAGTTGGGGTGCTAACACATCAGGAGGGTCACCGAACGATGATAGTTCTCCACAAGACGAATGTTTTTACCAAGAATACATGGATCTGCAAACCAAAAATATTTTTAGTTGGGGATCTTCTAATACTGGTACATGTGAAGGTCTTGGTTATCAACAAAACTGGTTAAAAGCCGTTGTTCATGCTCCATCAAACCACGTTATTGTCGGAATAAAAATGGCCCTCGACAACGATTCTGTTTTAGATTTTCTTGCCATAGAAACAAACACAGTTTCATCTGCTCCAACTGATGTTTGTCCAAACGATCCAGGAGTTCAGACTTCGCTTCCTTGTTCACCACCAGCTCCAGCATCAGGACTTTATTGTGATCCAGTGAGACAGACTGTTTCTGTCGGTCAGACTGTTAGTTTTTCTGCCGGAAATGGTGATGGAAACTACACATGGTTTGCAACTGATGCTGTTCCAGATACAGGATCTGGCTCAAATTTTTCTACAAAATATCTAGTACCTGATACAGGCAAGACGGTTAGGGTTACAAGTGGTGGTGTAACAGTAAACTGTTATGTTGTTATTACAGGTCCTGGCGGAACGACACAGCCACCTGCAGTTGATGTTCCAGTTTTAGAGATTTGTCCAGCTGGCACACAACCTCCTATAACAGGTTGTGCAAATAAATACATAGTCGCTCCAGGAAGTAGTATTGAACTTCACGCGTGGTACAACCAATATGGTTGGAACAGTAGTAGTGCTGGTCAAGCAGCGTGGATGGATGTTACAGACACAGCTTCGTGGCTTGTATGTAACGGAAACGCTCCATGTCTAGGTGATGATTTTAACTATACAAATAAAAAAGGAACTTTTCACGGAGAAAACTCTGGTACCGCTCCTGTAAATGCAAACTATGATGGGACAGGAGATCAGGTGGCTTTGGTTATATCATCGAGTCCCGTGCCAGCATCATGTAACGCTTATGGAAGAGGTATTTGTGGATATGTTTATAACGATGCAAATCAAAATAAAATAAAAGATGCGGGTGAGGTTGGAATACCTAACGTTCATGTCGTGGTAAACAGTTCTGGTGGAGCAACAGAGGAAGCTTATACCGACGCTTCTGGTTTTTATAACATAGCAAGAACAAAAGTTTGGTCACCAGATGATCAGGCTTATGTACCGTATGATTTTAATCAGGGTAGTTCATACACAGTTTCGTCACAAACACCTTCTGGGTATACTCCGACAACTCCTACAAGTATTGATTTTGTTTTCGACAATCCCTTTATGAACTTTGATTTCGGTATGTTCGCTGGTGGTCCAGTTAATCCACAAAATAACAGACCCGTGATTACTTTACTTGGTTCTAACCCAGTAAATATAAACGTTGGTCAGACATATGTTGATCCGGGAGCCACAGCACAGGATGTAGAAGATGGAAATATAACAGCTAAAATAGCGACAACTAGTAATGTAAACATAAATACTGCGGGTACTTATACAGTAACGTATAACGTTTCCGATTCTCAAGGGTTATCAGCTGTTCCAGTCTCAAGGACAGTAAATGTCCTTAATCCAACAGGTGGCGGTGGTGGAACTGGTAAAATCACATTTTGTCTCGTTTTGGCTGACCAAAATAACGTTATAGCTACTAGTTCTGGCTCTCTACCGGCTGGTATTTTCTCAATAGATCTTGCTAGTACAACAGGATTTGGTACAACAACTTTGCAGTCAAAATCATGGCTTACATCAAGTTTTTCTCCTAATAGAAAACTAATAGTTAACAGTGGTCTAGATGCTGATTGTGTTACTTTCTCCAACCTTTCTTTGGGAACTTATTACTACTCACAACTTGGAGTAGTTGGTGCTCTATGGTTTGTGCCACAATACAACGATCAAGATACACAAGCTGTAAATAATGTTTTTGATTTTTTCCCATATAGTCCAGAGCTTTTCACAGCTACTACAACAGATGATGCCGGACGAAATCTAAACTCTGATGGACAGATAATTTTAACAGCTGGAAATCAAGATAGGACTTTAGTTATATTTGAGAAAGATAATACAGCTCTGTCTTGTCCTGCTCCACAGATAACATCAGCTCTAACTGCGAGTGGTGTGGTTGGTCAGGCTTTCAGTTACTTGTTTACTGCAACATCATCAACCCCATCCATTTTCTCTGTCGGTGCTTTGCCAGCAGGTCTAGCTTTTTCAACAAGTACCAACACAATAAGTGGAACACCTACAGTTTCTGGGACATTCAACATCCCACTAAATGTAATAAATCAATGTGTCGGTGGAATAGATAGTAAAACTCTAGTACTTACAGTATCAAATCCATCTGGCGGTGGAGGAGGCAGTGGATCAATAGCCGATGTTGCTGTCTCAAAGACATCCAATAGGACATCTGCTAGTGTAGGAGATACAGTCATCTATACTATCACTGTTACAAACAACGGTCCTCAAACCGCTACACTGGTAAACGTTACAGATGTTATACCTAGTACACTAGATCTAGTCTCTGTGTCTACAACATTTGGTAGTTACAGTACAACAACAAACGTTTGGTCTATTGGTAACTTGGATAACGCATCTTCTACAACTCTTACGATAACAACAACAGTTAAGAGTGGTTCTCAAGGACAAAAAATAACAAACACTGCCACAGTTGCTGCTACCCAAAGCGATCCGACTTCACCAAATAACACATCGAGTGTTGATGTAAGTATAAACCCTGCGCCATCTTCTGGCGGTGGCGGAGGGGG
>JBEBJM010000020.1:0-8738 GCA_040079895.1 Nitrospira sp. | reverse complement strand
ACGAGCGAGGTCAGGGTCCGAGGAAATTTTTGAGTGACGACGAAAAAATTATCCAGGACACAAGCATGCGAGTCGGAGCGCGACGGCGCGAGACCGGCCCAAAAGAATTTTTAGCAAAAAATTACTTTTGGGACAAGACAAAAAAATCTCCTCAGTTGGAGATTTTTTCGTACTAGTGCGCGACGGAGGCATGTTTTGTTAGCAAACAAAACGGCCGAAGTCAAAGATTCCTGCCGGTTTTCGATTAAACCAAAGAACATAGCAATTATTTTTTAATGTGTTAGTCTACAGAGTAGGAGGAGTTCATGGAAGTCACAATCAAGCTTGATTGGCCAAATCATCAGCACGTTTTCACGGAGACGACAAAGACAAGGGATCACTACAACGATGAGGTAATCAACCACTGCACCATCTGTGACAGCGCGGCAAGTGTTTCAGGTATCCCATCGAGAGAGCACCACAAACATCCGAAGGGGTGCAAGTGCTACTTGTGTGAATACTGCAAGTGTTCCGAGTTGATGGATAGGGAAAGAGGCTCGTGAATCATTTGGTCATATTCCGCACAGAGAAGCCTCCGTACTTCATCTGTGCGGAGTTTTTTTATTCGAAATTAAAAATCAAAACCTCATCTCCCTAACATACAGCAAATTATTTACACCCCCAAAACCCACTTCTCCAACATCACTTCCAATTCCCCTTTTCCCTGTCGAACACGATGAGTCATATCCACTAGTTCGGATGACATTGTTACAAGTTCTTCTGTTTTATAATTCCTAGCTCCAGTTAGTGCATTTTTATAAACATAAGGAGAAAGTCCTGTTTCAGTTTGACTTTTTGCTTTTGAAGCAAGCAACATGCTTTTTACCTGCCAAAAAAGTATGCCATGGATTTCTTCGGCAACTCCACCTTTATTCAAAAGATCTATATATGAAACCCACAACTTTTTCTTATCCTTACTAACCAAACCATCTGTTATAGAAAAAATATTTAAATCCTGTTTTCCCTTTTCTGCTTTTACAAACTCCTGAGATTGCTTTGCTACTTTTTCTATTTTCTTCAAACTAGCCGCGTCCACCTTACTCTCCAAAACAAGGAAGATCTGATCGGACTCCGCAACGGCATCGATTCTATCCAGAACATATTCTTTTATGTCTTTCTTTTCAAACAGATTATCCAAAACAACTGTGTATTTGTTTTCAAAAAGTCCCTGAGAAACCAAAAGTTCATCGAACTGGGCCTCGCTCCAGTTCTCCCCAGTCATTTTAAACAACTCAGCATCCGGACGCTTTTTCTTTGCCAAATCCAAAAGCTCGTGGAGTTTTTTTCTGGCTTTATGAGTGTCTGTGCCGTATAGGAAATAAAGCATATAAACAATTATACACGATTAAGAAATAAAGCTTTTGGAAGACCCCGCAGGCCTCTAGCACGGTTCTGTCAAAGTCCGTAGCGTAGCGGAGGCTCATTGACAGATAGAGGCCGAGGACAAAGTGAGCTTTCCGCTGGAAAAGCGAACGGTCTGGAAAAAGCTTTGTTTCTTAATCTACATTATTTTAACCGTCTCTGCCCAATTCAGACCCTCAGAGGCATCTGCTACGCAAATAATACCTGAAGTTTTTTTAGGCGAAATAACACTCTCCATTATTTTTTTTATCTCTGGAGCAACTGACTTTATAATATTTTCTTTTATTTCATAAACCAACTCGTCATGAACCTGCAACAAAAGTCTGACTTCATTGTGTAAGTTTTTATGTGACAAAAAATTATCGACTTCTATCATAGCTAGTTTTATAATATCTGCCTCTGTTCCCTGTATCGGAGCGTTGATAGCCATACGTTCGGCTGAAGCTTTCATGAAAGGAAGTTTTGAGTGAATATCTGGAAAATACCTTCTGCGTCCAAAAAAAGTTTCTGTGTACCCTTTTTGTTCTGTCTCTCTTTTTACTCTTTCGAGGTATTCGGCAAGACCAGAAAACTTATTGAAATATCCGTCGAGAAACTCTTGGGCTTCTTTTCTGTCCGTACCAATGTTTTTCTGCAAAGCAGTAACACCCATGCCGTACATAACACCAAAGTTTATGACTTTCGCTCGACTTCGCATTTCTTTTGTAACTTCATCTGGCTTAACACCAAAAACTTCACAAGCAACCGCGGTGTGTACGTCCTCGCCTTTTTTAAAAATCTCTATCAACTTTTTATCAACAGATAGAAAAGCTGCGATCCTTAGTTCGATTTGAGAATAGTCAAAAGAAACCAACTTATAACCTTTTTCAGCAATAAAAGATTTTCTTATCTCTCGGCCGAGCTCTGTTTTGTTTGGAATATTTTGTAAGTTTGGATTCTGACTAGCCATTCTTCCTGTAGCACTTCCGGCCTGTAAAAAGTCAGAGTGAAGTCGGTTAGCGCTATCAACCTGTGTTGGGATGGTGTCTATATATGTACCCAAAAGTTTAGCCAGCTCTCGATACTCCAAAACAAATCCGGCAACAGGATGTTCGTCTTTTAGTTTTTCTAACTCAGATTCTTTTGTCGAGAACCCCCCACTAGCTGTTTTCTTTTGATTCTTTGCTTGCAAACCCATTTTTACAAAAAGCATTTCCCCCAACTGTTTTGGAGAGTTTATGTTGAACTCTTCGCCAACTATTTTCCAAATCTTTTTTTCTAAACTAGAAAGTTCTTTGTGGTATTTTATACCAAGATCTTTTAGCCTATCTATGTCTATTTTTATTCCCAACTCTTTCATTTTTCGAGTAATAGGAATAAGTGGTTTTTCTATTTTATCAACAACAAAAGACAAGTCCTGATCTTTGATTATTTTCTCCAATGCTTTTTGAGCGTCTTTTATGTTGTTTGTTCTTGTATAAGAAAGTATATCGTCCAAACTTGGGTTTGTTTTGTTAGAGTCAACAACCCAGAGTAAAAGCCCAACGGAGTAAACTTCCTCTGGTGTTGCGTCCGCTTTCATACCCTCTGGCATTTCCAAAGAAAGCACCTCGGCGAACTTACTAGCCAAAGTCCGAAACTCGAACTGAATAAAAAGTTCTTCTACTTTTTTCATATCCACTTCTTCGCGCCAAACATTTTCTGGAATAGTAAAATATATCGGTGCGTCCCGTCTTATTGTAGCTAGCATTTTTGAAAACAAAGCTTCTTCTTCATTGTTTTTTAAAAGCTCGATGATTCTCTTTTTTATACCCACTTTTTCAAAACCCTTTTCGTCTTTTTTTAGTTTTTTGTATATATCTTCGATAGAACCAAAGTTCACAATAAGCTCCTCGGCTGTTTTTTCTCCTATGCCTTTTATACCGACTATGTTGTCGGATGGATCTCCACGAAGACCTTTGTAGTCAGGCAACAACTCTGGACCAAAGCCGAAACGCTCCTTCACAGCTGTTTCGTCATATACAATAGTATCTTTGATTCCTTTCTTTAGAGTGTAAACGCGAACGCGCTCTCCACTAATCAACTGCATTGTATCCATGTCCCCCGATGCAATAACGATATCTAGATTTTTATTTTTCTTTTCACTCTCCACAATCGTGCCGAGCATATCATCAGCTTCAAACCCAGGAGAAGAATACATCGGAATGTTTAGTGCTTTAAAAACATCTTTTGATCTTTCTAACTGAACAACTAGAGCATCGTCTGTTTTTTTGCGTCCAGCTTTATAGTCGGCATAAACTTCATGTCGCTGGGTTGGTTCTGGCAAATCATAACAAGCCACAATATAGTCTGGCTTCACATCCTTAACTAGTTTTATGATCATAGTGCAAAGCCCATACAAAGCACCAGTTGGCTCGCCTTTACTGGATTCAAACTCTGGCAAAGCATGATAAGCCCTGTGCAAAATAGCATGCACATCCAGAAGAGCCAGTGTTTTGTTTTTTGTTTTAGACATTTGTGTAAATTATACCATCTGTTAGACCAGAGAATAACCTTTTTAGAGCAACCTCACAAAACTCCTGCGAGTTTTGTGAGGCCAGTCCTCGGCCTCGATCCGTCAAGAACGGGGTGCCTTGACGGAACCATGCTCGAGGCACTGCGGGGTCTCTAAAAAGATCATTCTCTAGTCTACAACCTCGATCTCCCGTGAACCTTCATCCTCCAGATTTTTTAGGTTAATTTTTATGTGTTCGGGCATTATGTCTGCAACTTTTTCAGGCCATTCTATTAAAATAATATTTTTAGGATCTGAAATAATCTCCTTCCAACCCAAATGAAGTAGCTCGCTGGAAGACTCTAAACGATAAGCATCTATATGAATAAGTTTTTCAAATTTCTGATTTTCTAAATCGTATATTTTTTCTATAACAAAAGTTGGACTGTTTACAGTCTCTGTTACACCAAAAGCTTTTGCTAGAGCTTGAGTAAAAGTTGTTTTACCGGCACCC
This sequence comes from Nitrospira sp., assembly GCA_040079895.1. Taxonomy (GTDB): domain Bacteria; phylum Patescibacteriota; class Minisyncoccia; order Phycocordibacterales; family DATDWN01; genus C7867-006. The sequence goes on along the minus strand of JBEBJM010000020.1, from coordinate 4,350 downwards.
AAGTTTCCTGAGAGCCCCACAACAGTTGCCCTATCAGTAAAGCCAACCAGAGTACTAGCAAAGTCTTTTGCGATTTTTCCCGTCTCTTCTAGGTTGTTAGAATAATATTTCATTAAAAATATACTAGCATGATTTTATCCGCACACTAAATTTGGAATTGTGTTTAAAAAACACGGGCGAAGCGATTCCAAAATTAGTGTGCGGATTTACAAAAAAAGCCAAGCGTGGGAGAAGGTCGAAACCCTCTCCCAAACAAGGCGCTCACCGACCACCATGGGTCAGTAGGATTCTCGCGGTCGCCGGATGCTTGTGATCGTCCAGCTCCGCTTCTCCCCAATATAGTATGGGGACTGGAATAACTGCTCGTCATAGCCCAGATACTTCTCACCTCCGGAGGTGAGCTGAAAGGCTCTGAACGTTAGAATCATATTCGGTGACAGCCCGCCACCGAAATGAGCGATCTTCGTCTCCCCTCGTGGGAGAAAAAGATATGGAACACCGTCACGAAACAGGTGTCCGTCGTACGGGGTGTTGTTGGTCACAATCACCCCACTCGGGTTCGAAAAGTGATATCCTTTGATACCACACCCCGCGCTCGCCAGTGCGACAAACACGAGGACGAAAACGACTGCCAGACGTTGTGTGCGCATTGCGCCCCCCCCTTCTTCTGTCCTATATCATACACCTTTTTATGATTTTGTCAAGATGTTTATATTATCTCAAAAAGTGGCCTATTTTAGCCATGCAGTATGTTATTATTTATAAAACATTATGGTTACTTTTGACGAAGACAAACAAAACATACGCTTGGACGATCTCCGTAAAAAAGAGGAGGAGGATTTAACAAAGGCTCTTTCTTCAAAACATGGACTACCCTACCTTGATTTGACTATCACCCCAATAAACATAGACGCTCTTCGTGTTATAACAGAAACCGAAACTCGTGAAGCCAACATCGCTATTTTCAACGAGATAAACAAGGTTTTAAGTATTGGAGTGCTCTCACCAGAAAATCCAAAGACCCTAGAATCACTGGACGCTTTGAGAAAAAAAGGTTACACCACAGAGTTGTTTATGGTCTCTCACGCAAGTCTGCGAAAAGTCTGGGATAGATATAAAGACCTCTCGTATTCTTTTGAAACAAAGTCCGGCGCTCTAGATATTTCCAACGAACAGATTACCGACTTTCTAGGACAGGTGGAAAAAATACCCGATGTCCAAAAACTTATAGCGGAAACTTTGCAGATGAAAAAAAGTTATCGCATTTCTAGGATACTAGAAATCATTTTGGCTGGAGCAATAGCTACAAAAGCGTCAGATATTCACCTCGAACCAGAAGAAGACTACGTCCGCCTGCGATATAGACTAGATGGAATGCTAACAAACATACTCGAGTTTGATTTAGACACATACAAACTCCTACTTTCTAGAATAAAACTAGTATCGAACCTAAAACTAAACATAACAGGTGCGCAAGACGGACGTTTCAGTATAAAAATAAACGAAACAGAAATAGAAATACGAACTTCCCTTTTGCCTGGATCATATAGCGAGTCAGTTGTTTTGCGTGTACTAAACCCAGAGTCTATAGGTGTGCCTCTGAACGAGCTGGGAATAAACTCTAGACTTTTAGAAGTAATAACTCGCCAGCTAGTTAAACCGAACGGTATGATACTTATAACCGGACCAACTGGTTCCGGAAAAACAACAACACTATACGCCTTTCTGAAAAAAATCCATACACCAGAAGTAAAAATAATCACCATAGAAAACCCTATCGAGTATCACCTACCGGGAATTGTTCAGACACAAACAGACGAAAAGAAAAACTATAACTTCGTAGAGGGTCTACGTAGTGCTCTCCGACAAGACCCAGATGTGATAATGGTTGGTGAAATACGCGACGCGGAAACTGCAGAGATAGCCATAAACTCTGCTCTCACAGGACACTTGGTCTTCTCTACCCTACACACCAACAACGCCGCTGGAACTTTTCCTAGGTTGGTTGATTTGGGAGTCAACCCAAAAATAATTTCTTCAGCAATAAACCTCGCTATGGCCCAGAGACTAGTTAGAAAACTTTGTGAAAACTGCAAAAAGCAGATTGATCTGGAGGGTGAAGATAAAAAAGCAATAGAAACTATAGTAGATAGTATAAAAGATAAAAGTTATCTAAACGGAATAGATTTAAAACATATTTGGAAATCTGTCGGTTGTGAAAAATGTAACATGATCGGTTTTAAGGGGCGTGTTGGTATTCACGAAGCAATAGTAATGGACGCAAACATAGAAGATGTTTTGAGAGACAACCCTAGTGAAAGAGAAATCAAAAAAGCATCTGTTGGACAAAATCTTTTAGACCTAACACAAGACGGAGTTATAAAAATACTTCAAGGAATTACGACTTTGGATGAACTTCGTAGGATTATTGATATTGAAAGAGTCTAATTTTAAAAAAATCAACCTAGACACCCTGTTTAGGATAAGCTCTAGTGGTAAAAATGCTTGCGAAAATAGGTTTGTTACTTATACTTAAATAGTAGAGATTGATTTTGGTAGCAAAAAGCTCCAAAGCATAAATCTCTAAGCAACACTTTTAATGATCAACAAAAAAAGCTAAATATTTCGCAAAGGATAACTCCAGAATATTACACAAGGTAATACCCAGAGCGTCCTCGCAGAAAGACTCGTAAACGTAAACGCTTAGTTGCTTAGAGATTTATATTTTGGAGCAAGAACTGTCGGCACAAGATAAGACAATAACTCCTTTTTCAACGACCGTCAAACTAGATTTATAGTCTAGCATACAACGGTTTTTTTGTCAAGGTGTACTAGAGCAAAGCTCACTACGCCTTGAACCCCGTACTGAGCTTTGCTCTAGTACTGGGGTCAAGCCTGTATTTACAATCTAGTGTAGTATAATTACTGATATGAAGAAAAAAGACTCTACAGAAAACGAAAAAGACGCTCTTTTTCTAGACACAACCCTTCGTCCGTCCAAGTGGGATGAGTACATAGGCCAGTCAAACATAAAGAAGAACCTTCATATACTACTTACCGCCGCCAAAGAGCGTAGTCACCCACCAGAACATATTCTGTTTTACGGACCTCCGGGATTGGGAAAAACCACACTAGCACACCTTATTGCAAAAGAGATAAATGCTCAAATGAAAGTAACGAGTGGACCTGCGATAGAAAAAGTTGGAGACCTCGCGTCTATACTAACCAACCTATCTCCTGGGGACATACTTTTTATAGATGAGATACACAGACTGAACAAAACCATCGAGGAGGTCCTGTACCCTGCTATGGAGTCTGGCTCGCTTGACATCATCATCGGCAAAGGACCTTCGGCTAGAACGATACAACTAGAGCTTCCGCCTTTTACACTTATCGGAGCAACCACACGTATCGCCATGATTTCCTCCCCTCTCCGCTCAAGGTTTTCTGGTGGTATTTTCAAACTAGAGTTTTATACAAACAAAGAAATAGAAAAAATAATTGAGAGATCATCAAAAATATTAGGAATTGATTTGGATGAAAAAGCTGGCGAAGAAATAGCAAAAAGAAGCAGGTTCACACCAAGAACAGCGAACTACTTTTTGAAACGTTGCAGAGACTATTCACAGGTACACAAAACGAGTTTAACCAAAAATGCTGTGGACGAAGCACTGAAACTTTTGGGCATAGATGAGGTGGGTCTATCTCCTGCTGATAGAGATATACTACACACTATAATAAACAAGTTTTCTGGTGGACCAGTAGGTCTGAACACACTTGCAGCCGCCATGTCAGAAGAGCAGGCAACCATAGAAGAGTTCAACGAGCCATACCTGATTCAGTTAGGATTTCTCGATAGAACACCTAGGGGTAGAACGGTAACTGCTAGTGGGTATGAACATCTAGGTTTGAGTCCCCGAACCCTGATTTAATATTTTCTTGATTCTTTATTCATAATTCATTATTCTATCCTTATGTCAGGACATAATAAATGGTCAAAAATAAAAAGACAGAAAGAAAAAACCGACGGGCAAAAGTCCAAGATTTTCGGCAAGATGGTAAAAATGATACAAGTGGAAGCCAAGAAAGCTGGAGGAAATGTATCGTCCCCTGGACTGAAAGCTGCTATCGAAAAAGCAAAATCAATGAACGTTCCTAACGATAACATTGAAAGAGCTATTAAAAAATCATCGGAAGCTGGAAATGAAGAGATCATAGTTTACGAAGCATACGGACCCGGAGGATGCGCAATGATAATAGAGTGTCTTACAGACAACAAAAACCGAGCGAACCAAACCGTTAAGACTATTTTGGCAAAAAACGATTTGAGCATGGCTGGAGTTGGAGCGG
>JBEBJM010000019.1:0-8819 GCA_040079895.1 Nitrospira sp. | reverse complement strand
TATAAGAGACAGATATTAAACTTTCCGACTGATAGAATGAGTAGATGCTTCAGTCACAAGCTCTCGATATTTTAAAAATGGGTAAAAATGTTTTCATTACTGGTCCTGCTGGTAGTGGTAAAACCCATGTCATAAACGCGTACATAAAATATTTAAAAGAAAATGCGGTTGATGTCGCAGTTACAGCTTCAACTGGCATCGCAGCCACACACATCGGTGGCATGACCATACACTCATGGTCAGGACTTGGTATCAGGGATACTTTGACTGACTACGATATAGAGGATTTGATGGAACGGCAGTATTTGTACAAGAGGTTTGAAAAGACAAAAGTTTTGATAATAGATGAGGTTTCAATGCTCCATCATTTTAGACTAGACCTTATTGAGTGGATCTGTCGTCAGATGAAAAGAAATGAAAAACCTTTTGGGGGCATGCAGATTATTCTTTGTGGAGATTTTTTTCAACTTCCACCTGTTTCTCGCGGAGAAGTTGTCGAGTCGGAGTTTGCATACAAAGCAGAAAGTTTTTTGGCTTCCAAATTTACGATTTGTTATTTGTCTGAACAACATCGTCAAAAAGATAACGTATATCTTTCCATACTAAATCAAATACGTGAAAACAAAGTAACACAAAAAACTGTGGAACTTTTGAAAACTCGTTTTAACAAAGACCCTGTACCAGAGCATAGCTCGGTACAGGGCTCGCCCAGTTATTTCACTAGATTATATACTCATAACATAGATGTAGATGTCGTAAACCTTAGGCATTTGGATTTGATAGATAGCACAACAAGAAGTTACACCATGACGGGAAAAGGTTCTCGTGGGCTGATTGAAACTTTGAAAAAAAGCTGTCTTTCGCCGGAAACTTTGCTCCTGAAAGTTGGTGCGCGAGTTATGTTCACCAAAAACCAACTAGAGGGTGGGTATGTAAACGGTACGTTGGGTGTTGTTAAAGACTTTAACTCTTTTGGTGATCCAATAGTCGAAACTAACAGTGGCATGACTTTTGCCGTTCAGCCTCAGTCGTGGATGATAGAAGAAGAGGGAAAAGTTAAAGCAGAGATAAGTCAGCTTCCACTTCGTCTGGCATGGGCTATCACAGTTCACAAAAGTCAGGGAATGTCTCTGGACGCTATGGAGGTTGATTTGTCGAAGTCTTTTGTTCGGGGTATGGGATATGTTGCTCTATCTCGAGTTAGGTCACTTGGTGGGATGAAACTTCTTGGTTTTAACGATATGTCACTTCAGGTTGACCCAGAAGTTTTGGAGATGGATCAGACTTTCAGAGAAAAATCAGATGATGCCGTAAACGATTTGAAAGAGCTTCCTCGTTCAGAAGTTTTAGAGATACAAAAAGCTTGGATGAAGAAAATCGAACCAGATTTCGCCGAAAGGCAATTAAAAAATAAGGCGAAGCTACGACAGAACGAGAAACAACTACAAAAATCAACAGCAGAAATAACAGCCGAGATGTTGGCCGAGGAGTTACCGCTTTCAGAAATCGCCGACAGACGAGCAGTAAAACCAGAGACCATAGTTTCGCATATCGAGGATCTGAAAGCGGAGAATAAATGTCCAGACATAGACTACCTAAAGAGGGAACTGAAACGCAGTGAGCTAGAAGACATTTTGCTGGCTTTTGAAAAGGTGGGAACAACAACTCTTTCGCCTGTATATAACTTGATGATGAAACAAAAAAAGAAAACAACATATCTAAAAATCCGTTTGGCTAGGCTGTTTCTAGATTAAAATATACTTGCTTTATTTTGAATAGTATGATATAATTTGGTTTGAGCTGAATCAAGGGGGGGTTCATGAAAGTTTTGATTGTGGAAGATGAAGATGTTCTACGGCGTCTCTTCGAGGGGATTCTTACCAGAAGAGGTCATCGAGCCCTTTCCTTCGCAAGCGGGGAGGAGGCGATTAGACATCTGCTGGTTTCTGGAGAGACCTACGACCTCATTCTCACCGACTTCAGCATGGGAGGTGGGATCAACGGGTTCCAGTTTCTGGAACTCGTCAAGCACAACTCTCTGGCGGAGGGTGCGCGTTTGGTTGTTATGAGTGGAGACCCACCTCCCAGCACGTCACAGAGGTGCATGGAGCTCGGGGCGGACTTCTTCACGAAACCAATCGAGATCCAGGATTTTCTCAGAGAGTTCTGTCCGGCCACGTAGGACGCCTCTGAGTACGCATTTAGAGCCATACCGCTAACACCGGTGTGGCTCGTTTTTATTTCCAAAAGACTTTATTTGAGCTATTGTTCTGGTATATGAAATCTATCAAGTATTATGTCTTTCTAGTCTTTTTTATTTCTGTCGCTTCTGCTTTTGCTATTTTTGATTCTAAAGACGTTTATATAAAAAAAGAAAGTCCAAAAGTTTCTGTGCTGAACTTTGGTGACGTGATGTTTGACCGTGGAGTGCGAAATATAATAGAAAACCGTAAACGCGACCCTTTTGAATATATAAAAAAAGATTTGGAAATAATAAAAAAGTTTGATGTTGTCATCGCCAACCTCGAAGGTCCGATAGTAGAGATGGACAGGGCGAACTGCCAGCAAAAAGCCTACAACTTTCAGTTTGCTTCTACCGCGCCGGCTCGACTGAAAAGTGTCGGTATAACTATGGTAAACATCGCCAACAACCACTCGTCCGACTGTTATCGTGTTGGATATGAAAGTACGAAAAAATATTTAAACCAAGCTAGTATCGAATACATAGGTGAAAGTGTTCTGGAAAAAAGCTATGTGGTCAAAACAATAAAAGGTAAAAAGGTTGCGTTCGTGGGTATGGACGAGACAGTTCAGGCTATACCGCTTTCTGGTTTTTACCCTCTCATACAAAAACTAGATGCAGAAAACGACTACGTGGTTGTGAACATTCACTGGGGCACGGAGTATCTACTAACCGCGAGCAAAACACAGGAGGACATAGCGCACACGCTGGTAGACAGTGGAGCGGATGTTGTGTTTGGTCACCATCCACACGTAGCAGAGCCAGTTGAAGTATACAAAAACAAAGTTATTTTCTATTCTCTCGGCAACTTTGTTTTCGATCAAAACTTTGGTGACACTACGACGGGTCTCGGTGCTGGTGTGGAGTTTGGTGAGAGTAAAAACGTCTACACAGTTTTCCCATACAAGCTAAAACTTTTCGCACCAGACTTTCTAAAAGGTTCCGAGCGAGAGGTTTTCTGTAAAAAGTTTTTGGAGAAAGTTGCACACACAGGTTGTGTTTTTGAAATCTAGTGTTGCGTGGTATTATTTGACGATGGGTATTCTAAAAAAACTATTTTTTCTACTTTTTATTTTAGCTTTGGCTGGTGGAGGTTTTTATTTATGGAAAATAAAACCAAAAGTCGCCCCCGTAACATATAAAACTGTTGAGGAGTCTGACAAATACGTCCGTTTTGAAATGGAAGTTTACGATAAGATATCTAGCACATACTGGATGAAATCAACAGAAACAGATCTTTCTACACTTTTCAAACTTTCTTTGGAAAAAGTAACAAACACTCCCGTGACAGTCGCCTCCACCACACGTCAGGGTACAGCAACTATGATAGCCAAGGCTTTTTCTCTAGCCACATCGACCGAGATGCGTAAACAGCTGGCGGTGAACACGGCTATGGTTGCTTTGTACAACATTGCTCCAGCAGGGCGCAACCAACTACTTTCTCAAAAACAAGAGACAGCTTTTCGAAACGAAGTGGCGAACATAAACCCAGCAAAAGATCTGTACAGTGACCTCGGTGTGACAAAAGATGCAAGTCCAAAAGAAGTAGAAACAGCATACAAAAAACAAGTTGCTACTTTGCAGAACGCCACGTCGTCTGAAGACAAAGCAAAACTGGAAAAAGTAAAATACTCACATTCTGTTTTGGTTAACCCAGACAGTAAAGCTATATACGACACAACCAAAGCCGAACCAACAGTTTCAAAAAACATTATTGGTTCTACTTTATACATAGATATGAGAAAGATTTCTCCGACGACACTGATAGAGTTCGCAAAAACAGTCGACAACGCTAGCACAACAAAAGGTTTGAGCAGTATGATTATTGATTTTCGTGGGAACGTTGGTGGGTCGCTCGATTTTCTAACAAATTTCTTTGGTTTGTTTGTGGGCAAAGACCAATATGTTTTTGACTTTTTCCAGCAGGGCAACTATCTACCACAACGTACTGTTCAACCAAAATATCCAGAGCTAGATAGATACAAAGAGGTGGCGATACTAGTAGACAATATGACCCAGTCCACAGCTGAACTAACAACAGCCACTTTCAAACGTTTTCATATGGCGCATGTTGTAGGAAAAACGACGAGAGGATGGGGAACTATAGAAAATACATATCCAATAGAAACAGAAATAGATCCAACAGAAAAATACGTTCTGCTTTTGGTAAACAGTATCACTATACGAGAAGACGGTCAGCCGATAGAGGGTAGAGGGGTGGAACCAGACGTGGATATAGGAAAACCTAGTTGGAAAAGTGATCTACCAAAGTTCTTCAAATCCGACTCATTAGTCAGTGCAATAAAACAAGTTGTGGGTAAATAAAATACCAAAAACTATTGACTTTTATACAAAATAGGCGCACGATTATATTAGAGAAAGGTTGGTGTGTGATGAGCCGGAAAATCGTCGCCAGTGAAGTCAATTTTTTCGAACAAATCCTCAAGGACCAAGGGCTCGCTCCCATCCGATGTGGAGGTGGGAGGATTGCCGACGACGGTGAACATCATGTCGTCGGGTGTCCCAAAGAAGTGCAGAGACTCTGTGCTCTTCAGGAATCGTGTGAAGACGCAGTTAATTGTCTGTGCTTCGGTCGGCGAGATCAAGACTAGCCTCCGACATTCCCTCCAAGTTCCAAGGAGCCGTGCATCCCACACGGCTCTTCCTTTTTATATAAAAATAGATTTTTTAAATCAGTGTGATAACCTGTAGAGCGGAGGTTACAAGGATGCATTTCCCGCGCGTGGTTGTTGTTCAGACGAACTCAGAGTCTTATAGGATTTGTCTGGTGGATTTCAGAAGACTCCATCTGTCAGGCGTCTTACTTTTCATGCTCCCCGAGTATGCTGAAAGACACATCGTCTCTGGGTCACAGCTACTCGTTCTCGGTCCAATCACCGGAGATTTCTGGAAGACGAAGATCTTTGCCGAGCAGATGAAACTTCGAAACCCAAACCTCTCGGTCGTTTGCTTTTCCGCTTCCAAGGACGAAGATATGTCTCGGTACTCGGAGATCGGTCCTGTCATCGACCGTAGCGGAGAAAAAAAGGCTCCGTGCGAGAACCTCGTGAACTTCATCGACAGTTTTCTCAAAGGCCCTGCCACATCGTAGTCGCAGGCGCCCATACAAACCATCCGAGCACATACGTGCTCGGATTTCTTTTAAAGTAAACTTATCCACAGTTATGTTTGACTGGTGAACTTATGTTCACTAAAATTATGTTAGATAAATAATTATAAATCTAATATTTAAAATGAAACCAAAAAAATATATTTTCAAAGTATTTTACATCGTAATTTTATTGAGTCCACTTTCTGTAAGTCACGATGTTTTTGCTGATACCATTGCTCCACAATCTATTTCTTCTGATCAAACGTGGACTCTGGCTAATAGTCCGTACATACTCAAGAATGACGTTCAAGTTAATTCTGGGGTTACATTAAATATCGAACCAGGGGTTGTGATAAAACCCAATTCTATCTCGCGAGCTTTTTATGTTAGCGGTAGTATAGTTGCTCACGGTACTCCTGATTTAAATATTTATTTCACTTCTTTTAAAGATGATTCCGTTGCTGGCGATACAAATAAAGATGGTTTATTGACTGTTCCAAAGTCTGCTGATTGGGATAAAATATATATCTTGGGATCGGGAAAAGTTGATTTTTCATATGTAGTACTTAGGTATGCGGGTATGTATGCACCATCATCGGGTATAGCTAATTATGGTGGTACTATAAATATTTCTAATTCAAAGTTTTCAAATGATAATATCGGTATTTATCAGGATAGTGGTGTAACAAATATAACTACCACCGAGTTTTTTAATCAAAATGTCGGATTTTATCTTCAGACTGGTCCAGTAAATATTTCACAATCTAGTTTTCATAATAATGATAATGTGGCAATATTTAGTCCTCTTGGTCGTCCAGTTGATGCAAGAAATAATTATTGGGGTGATTCATCTGGCCCCTTTCATCCAATCACAAATCCAAATGGAAAAGGGGATAAATTAAAAGGTGTTGTTGCTGTTAATTACATACCATGGCTTAATTCAGACCCCTTACAAACATCCGCTACAACAACTCCACCCATTGGTAATTCTAATATAATGTTTTTACCTGGGATTGAGGCTAGCCGACTGTATAAAACAGGTGTTATAAAATGTCAGATTAACTGTGAAGATCAACTATGGGAGCCAAATGCAAATAGTGATGTTAAAGATTTATACATGGACTCAAATGGGAAAAGTCTTGATAGTGATATTTATACGAGAGATGTAATAGATGAAGCCTATATTTCCGCAATTGGGCCAAATATATACAAATCATTCCTAGCAAAATTAGAAGAGATGAAATCAGTCGATCACTCAATTGCTGATTATTCAGCAGTGCCTTATGATTGGAGGTTGTCTATTGATGATATTTTAAAAGGTGGAACAAAAACAGGTAATAATATTTCTTACATTAAAGATTCTGTAGATCCATATATAGTATCAGAACTACGTAGACTTGTTGCAAACTCAGATTCTGGAAAAGTCACGATTATTGCACACTCAAATGGTGGTTTGCTGGCAAAAGCATTACTTCAAAAACTGGCTGATACAAATGACCCTCTACTTTCTAAAATAGATAAATTAATATTAGTTGCCGTCCCTCAAATAGGTACACCCGCAGCTATTACTAGTTTACTTCATGGTTATGACCAGGGTATACCAGTTGTTTTATCAGAGTCGACCGTAAGAGATTTTGGAAAAAATCTACCATCAGCATATAATCTTTTACCAAACGATGAATATTTTAAATCAGTAAAGACCCCGGTTGTTATGTTTGAAAACAGTATGCAAGACTGGATTGTAAAATATGGGGCAACAACTACCTCTCAAATAGATTTACATAGTTTTTTAGCGGATTCATATGGACGAGTTTCGAGCGATAGTAAAGATACCGATACCCCTGATTCACTAAACTCTGTCTTATTGTCTAATGCAAAAATAGAACAGAATATACTAAACAAATGGATACCTCCAGCTAGTTTAGAGGTTATAGATGTTGCTGGCTGGGGAATACCAACTACAGTAAGTGGGGTAAAATATTTTATGGATAAAGGTAAAATAAAAATGGAAGTTAAAACAGTAATAGATGGTGATGGGACTGTTGTAACACCAAGTGCTTTGTATAGTAGCGGTTCTGTGAATACAAAAAGATATTGGGTAGATTTGAATAATGATAAATCAAAGAAAAAACACAGTAATATATTAGAAGTTAGTGAGCTTAGGTCTTTAATTGAAAATATTATTAAAAAACAGAAACCAGAAATCTTACCAAACTACATTTCAACATCCACACCAGTAGTTGCTGTAAATGATGTTCGTCTAATATACGTCCTTCATTCACCACTGACTTTTGATATGTATGATGATTTAGGAAATCACACTGGTTTATCAACTACTACGGGTATAGTAGAAGAGAATATAAAAGGCACTTATTTTCTTAAATTTGGTGATGTAAAGTATATTTTTACTGAAACATCCACCCCAATTCATATTTTTATGAATGGTTATGCCACAAGTACATTCACTCTAAATATAGATGAGTTAACTGGAGATACTCCGATAACTAGTACTACATTTAAAGATGTTCCAGTAACCCCCAAAACAAAAGTGACAATGAATGTGAGTGGTGATATTTATACTGTTTCATCAATGAATATAGATAAAAATAGTGATGGAATTATAGACATATCCCTATCTCCAAAAATTGGTGATGTTGTTCAGGTTGACCAAACACCACCAGAGTTTTCTGCTTCATTTTCTACATCTACAAAATCCGTAGTGTTGTCTGCTATCGATATGTCTCCAACAAAAGTCGTCCGTATGAATGCATCTGATACTGCCACTTCAGCCACAGATTCCCAGTCAAACATCTCGATTTTGAGATATACAAAATACAAAGATAGTCCCACAAAATCTAGATTTGTATTTAACTCAATAATACGTAACGGAATTACTTCTAATTTAATACCAACTACTGTACAATATATTTGGACAGAGAGTGCTGGTTTAGTTTCAGACTTAACAACTACAGTGTTTATAAATAATGTAGAAAAATACGTCTTTAGTTTCTCAAAATCTACAAACACTACAGTTATAAAAGACAATACAGTAAATACGGTAACAACTAGACAAGGCTTCGTGACTCCATTGGTAAAAACAGAAGGAAATGAAGTGAGAGTTAATTATTAAGGTGGCATTTTGGCGGGTTAGATGAAAGATATAAAATGTGACGCATAATTATTTATTAAATAAATTTATGATTACCAAAAAAACATCGATAATTATTAGTTCATCCTGTGTAATGTTGTTGCTGTTAATATTTTTTACTAGAGGTGTTAGTTTGTGTGCCCCAAGTGATATTTACTGCATCATAATTAATTTTATAATTAAATCATTATTTATTTCTATACCTATTTTAATTATTTCTATAATTACTTATGTAATAAAAAAAGAAGTATTTAGTTTTTGGTTTAGATAATGATGTGTTTAGCGCTAAATGGTATATAACTGAACATGGCATGGAC
>JBEBJM010000018.1:0-8907 GCA_040079895.1 Nitrospira sp. | reverse complement strand
ACAGTTCTAATACCTATCACCGCTATACTTTTTATTTTTAGAGAAGTTGTCTTTCAGTCAAAGATTTTTTCACATTTAGATGTTCTTATTACGTTTATTCCTTATTATGATTTTCTGTCACACGGGACTGGTTTAATAACACCATCCATACTTTCTGGTTTTCCAGTTTTTGTTTCCACGAACTCTGGATGGTTCAACCCTATTAACAAATTATTTTTTCATTTTTTGGATTCAGTAGATACTTTTAGGTTACTGGACGTCTCTTATCTCATTTTAGCTTACAGTTTCTCTTACTTATTTATGAGGAGAATAAAAGTGGGGCACCTAGCATCTATTCTCGGGGCGACCATTTTTATTTTTGCAGGTCAGGTTATGCTCTGGTCTGAAACGATAATCATAACCAACTATTATTTTTTGATGCCACTTGCTTTGTATATTGTAGATGTGGCAATCGGATCGAAATTAATTAAAGCATTTTTTCTTTATATCTTGCTCGGACTTTTGTTCGGTTGGGGATTCCTATCTGGTCACGTGCAGTTTCTCATATACGTTTACACACTCGTGGGATGTTACTTCCTGTTTCTGTTGTGGCATAAATATAAAGAAGAGCACTCATACACAAAAACACTTTTTCATATTGGTTTTTTTGTTTTAACTTTTGTTATTTCTTATTTTGTTGGTTTACCGTCGATCAGAGCTATACTAGATTTTCTTCCTTTTACAGCAAGGGCTTCAGGAGTATCATTAAGTGCGGCTACTGGATATGCTTATGTTCCGTGGCATCTTCTATACTATATTTTACCGAGCCTAAAAATCCCATATCTTCCTGTTTCTCAAAGTTTTCAGAATTACATAGGGCTTCTACCACTATTTATTTTTTCTTTAACTTTTCTTTTGTGGAGAGATTTAAATCAGAATAAATACTTCAACTTTTTCTTTGGAGTTTTTACTTTCTGTTTTATTGCTTCGGTAAAATATTCACCTGTTGCTTTTATAATGCACCAGCTTCCTTTTTATAGTTCTTTTCGGGAGACTTTTAGGGTAATGTTTATAGGGGATTTTGCTTTAGGGATTGTTGTTGCTATCGCCACAGGTGTTTTATGGGAGAGTAGGGAAGCTATTTATCCCAAAATAGAAAATTATTTGAAATGGATAAAGAGAGCTTTTGTCTGGGTCGTTCTGCCCGTAGTTACATTTGTCTCTATTCTAAAGATTTTCTTCTTTACGACCATTGGGGACTTTCTTAAAAACTATTTTCTTACACATTTATATTCAAAAACTGTGGGGGGTTTCCCTCCAGATCATTATTACAGAATTATAGATAGTTATCTTCATCAATCCATAGATCAGTTTTATATTTTTAATTCCGGAGTAACAATCTTGTTTATTTTTGGAATATCATCATATTTTCTTGTAAAAAACATAAAAACTTTTCCCTCCAAGCATTTTCTATTTTTAGCTATAGTAATAACTACACTTAACTTTTCTACTCTTTACGCTTTTCGTATTCAAGGAATACCCAAACTAGAGCTTTTAACTCCGCCCAAAACTGCAGAGTTTATAAAGGCTAGAGAAATAGACGGAGAGCCTTTCAGGGTATTTTCTCCACTTATGGATATTACAATGTTTAACGAAACGACTAGATGCAATTTTCCAGATTTAGGCAACTGGGACGCTTCTTATCAGGATTTTTCATTACGTCGTGAGCTTATAGAACCGGACCTTCCTATTTTATACGGACTTGAGAGTGCTGACGGTTATGAACCGTACGTTACAACAAGAGTTTCTGATGTTATAGGTTATGTTGGCTCAAGATCTCCAACAACTGACAACCACAGTATTTCCAGTGAAAAAATATCGTTGGATAAAAAGATAGCTTTGCTAGTTGAACGTAAAAATATATACCGTGCTTTAAATGTTAAATATCTCCTGACACTTTTTCCGATTAGTGATAGTGATTTTACTTTGGTTTATAAGGATGAAATAGGGGAGTGTAAATCAAAACTTTTCATATACGAACTGAAAAATCCATACCCTCGATATTTTCTAACAGATAGAGTAGTTCCTGTTTCTCCGACGGAATCTTTCGTTTCTCAAATGGAAAAACTTTCTTTGTATGACACACCAACAGTATTACTGGAATCTAAAATGAAAGATATAGGAAATATCTCAAACAAAAGATACATTCAAAGTGTTATTCCAAATATAAATGACGGAGATAAGAGGGAGTTTATTGTGGACGTTATGAAAGACTCATACTTTTTTATTGGAGAGGCGCTTTTACCTGGCTTTGTTGCTACTGTGGATGATAAACCAGTTACCCTTTTGAGAGCAAACTATATATATAGTGCTATACCAATAAGTTTTGGTAAGCATACTGTCAAACTGGAATATAAAAAATAACTGTGTAGAATAGACATTATGAATTACAAAAAACCCTATAAAACACGTGATATTGTAGAACACACACTTCATTATATAAAAGGAGAGACCCTTGATTTGGGGGCTGGAAATGCCAAGTATAGGCATATTATAAAACCGAAGACTACAAAGTATGTTACCTTCGATATGGTGGATGGTCCAAATATAGACATTGTGGGGGATATTTTAAATCTATCTTTGGAGAGTAGTAGTTTTGATACCGTTATCTCAACTCAAGTGTTGGAGCATGTTCGTAAGCCGTGGGTTATGGTTTCAGAAATAAATCGTGTTTTAAAGTCTGGTGGTGTGGCTATTGCCTCCGCCCCATTCCTCGTGCCATATCATGCTGATCCGCACGACTATTTCCGTTACACAAAAGAAGGTATGTCGGCCCTGTTTCTAGAAAACGGTTTTGACGTTTTGGAGTGTAATAGTTACGGCGGTTTGTTTTTTGTATTTTACGAAATGATGCATTTTACTTTACTCAATCCTTATCAGGGAAAAAGTAGTAAGGCTTGGCAAGTTCGTATATTGCGTTACCTTGAAAAGGTCTGTGAGTTTTTTGACAGGCTTTTTCCTACAAAGATTATATATTCGAACGTTTACGTAGTAGCTAGAAAGAAATAAAAATGAAAATCGTTATTTTATCAGACGGTATTCCACCTGTTGGTTTGGGTGGGGCAGAGGTTGTGGCTTATAACTTAGCGCAAGCACTTTCAAAAAAAGGTAATGAAGTTTCTATAATCACTACTGTTAGAAAAAAAGATGAAGCGGGTGTTTTCAAAGATGGAGATATGACTGTATATAAAATATATAGTGATTATCATACTCGTTGGAGAGCATATAGAAGTCTTAATAATATAAAAGTAGTAAAACAATTTAAAAATATAATCAGAGATATAAGGCCAGATATTGTTCACGCCCATAACGTACATGAACATCTGTCTTACGCAAGTTTAAAAATATCAAAAAAATATTCTAAAGTAGTATTTTTAACTTTTCACGATCTTACATCTTTACATTATAGTAAACTCGGGGCTTATATAGATTTTTATGGAAATATTATACCGGACAAAATAAGTCCTTTTAAACATCTATTGGATAATAAGTTTCGCTATAACCCATTTAGGAATATTATAATCAAACATTATTTGAAGTATGTTGATAGGCTGTTTTCGGTCAGTGGTGTTATCAAAATTATTTTAGAAAAAAATTCAATATCACCAGTTGAGGTTGTACACAACGGAATAGATATATCTAACTGGGCAGTAGATGAAGATGCATTAATTGATTTCAAGAAAAAATACAATCTAGAAAATAAAAAAGTTTTGTTTTTTGGTGGTAGATTAAGTTCTGCAAAGGGAGGTTCGGTGGTTATAGATGTTTTAGAAAATATTTCTAAAAAGGTTAACAATGTGGTTTTGCTTGTGGCGGGAAATAAAAATAAATCAGCCGAAGAAATGCTAGAGAGGGCCGAAAAGCTTGGTGTCAAAGATAGGATTGTTTTTACGGGTTGGATTGAACATAAAGACATTCGCTATGCTTACGCATCCTCAGATGTGGTTTTGGTTTTGTCTCAATATATAGATCCTTTCCCAACGGTAAATCTAGAAGCTATGGCATCAAAAAGGCCTGTTGTGGGAACTATGTTTGGTGGTACTCCTGAAGCGGTTTTGGATGGTAAGACAGGTTACATAGTCAATCCAAGGGATGTGGGTATGATAAGTGAAAAAATACTCAATCTGCTAGAAAACCCAGAAAAAGCAAGACAGTTTGGTCTAGCGGGGCACGAGAGGGTTTCCAGTGAGTTTAGTGAAGATGTTTGGGTAGAGAAAACAATATCTCATTATGGTACAATGTTTCAGAATAATAAATAACATGAGTATAATTTCTGAGTATTACGATAAAGAGAGTTCTGTTTATTCCGAGAAAAGGTATTCTGGGGCGCCTAATACTTATATAAAGTTTTATTTTAAAAATAGAATGAGAGTTGTTTTGGTGTTGCTTTCAAAAATTATTAAAGATAAAAACAATCTTTCTCTTTTGGATATTGCTTGTGCAGATGGTGTTATAACTGAAGCAATAGACAGGGCTTTCCCAAATGTTTTTTCTAAGTTTGTTGGAACAGATATATCGCCACTTATGGTTTCTACCGCTAGAGATAGATTTTCAAAAGATCACCGCTATTCTTTTTTTGTAAAAGACGAATGCCCAATTGAACAGTTTGATATTGCTTTGGGGCTTGGTTATATATCAGCTTCAATATTTGACGAAGAAATGGCTTTTTTAAATCTTAGGTTAAAGACTGGTGGGTATTATGTTTGCACACTAGCTTCTCCAAATTCAATTTACGCAAAAATTAAACTTTCCAAAGAAAAATATATCGGAGATTATAGGGAGTACGGTGTGTACCGAAAAATGCTTCTCAAGCATTTTGATATTTTAGATGAGATTCCTTCTGGTATTTTTATCCCAAAACTCTGGGCATTTCCCGCTCTGGCTCGAGTTGTACAACCATACCTAGAAAAAGTTTTCAAAAAAATATCTCCAAACCTTTTTCATGAAAGAATATATCTTTTAAGAAAAAAGTAGTTTAGTCCTCTGTGTGTGTGGCAAAGAAATAGTAGTTTATTCCTAGCATTATCAGCCACGATACTCCGTTTTCTATAACAGCCCCTCTCAAGCCAAAGTTATATATAAGTACAACAGTTAAAATCGTAGTTGTGACATTGCTGATAGTTGTTAGTTTGTACATTGTACGAGTAGCTTTTTTAATCTGGAAATATGTAGCAAAAAGGGAAATGCCGGGTATGGCAATGAGCCCTAGCATATATATTTGAGAATATATTATTGCTTCAACATATTTAGGAAAGAATATTTTGAATACAAACGGAGCAAAGATTATATATAACACTACAATTAATACAGAGATCAGTGTTAGTTGCCAAGTTTTTTTAATAATGCTTTTGCGGAGATTTGTATCGTCTAGTGTTGCGTATTTAGGTAGTGCTATGGCAAAAAGATTTTTAAAACTACCTTTTATTTGTTCAGGTATTGCTTGTGAAAAAGAATATACGGCTAGATTTACAGCTCCAAGATAGTGGAAGACTAATATTTTATCTAATTGGTTTGAGACTGTGCCAAAAAAGTTCATTAGACTTATGTGTTTGCCATAGTTCATCATCGAGCCGTCTTGTATTTCGTTGGGATTATATTTTGAAATAACATGGTAGTAACTCCAGACGGATGTCACCACACTTACAATAAAGTAAACACTAACTAAAGATAGTACATTTTTTGTAAGTAAAGATACGATAACAAGACCTGAAGTAATAAGTGTTTGGGAAACTATCCAGTACAGGGTGCTTAATTTAAAATTTTTCTTTCCACTGAAATATCCTCCGTACAAACCAAAAGCGTTTGTTAGTGGGAGACTAACCCCAGCTATTAACATAGAAAAGCCTAAAGTGTTATTTCCGTTTAAAAAATAATATACAGAAGATAATATTCCAACGATAAAAATTATAGATCCCCATTTAAGAGTAGTTTTTACTGCATCTTTTAGTATTCCTTCAGACCCTCTTGCTACAGCCTGAATAACAACAGAGCCCATTCCCGTAAGAGATAAAGCTCCCAAAATACCTGTTGCTGACAGGACGAACTTGTAACTTCCATATATCTCCTTTGAAACAAAATTGGCAAAGAAAATAGATAGAGAAAAAGCCAACAATGATGAGAATATTTGCCCTAGTGTTAGCCAGAAACCACTTTTGGCTACGTATACCATGTCTGTCTCTAGATATCGACTTAGCCATTGGAGGCCAGACAGACTCTTATTCTTAAGCTCTTCCATAATATAGACAATATATTACTGTATTTTCTACCCATTTACTAGCGTCCATAGTTTCGATTTGCTATACTCGAGAGTATGAAAATTACAAAAAATATTCTTATATACAGTATATTGGCAGGTTTATTTATTACTCCGTTTATAGCATTCTTTGTTCCGAGTACAATGTTTTTCCCTTTCATATCTGGTAAGGGTTTTGCTTTTAGAATTATTGTAGAAATCATATTTGGACTTTATGTTATTTTGGCTAGTATTTCTCCAGAATACAGACCAAAAATGTCTTGGGTGACAAAATCTGTTTTGTTTTTTACTGCCGCCATATTGTTGGCGGATTTACTTGGTGTAAATGTATATAAAAGTATTTGGAGTAACTATGAACGTATGGAAGGTTTTGTTTTAATAGCGCATCTTGCACTGTATTATATTGTTGCATCCTCTTTTCTTAAAACTGTCTCAAGATGGAATCAGTATTTCAATGTTACTTTGGGTGCAAGTGTGTTGATGTCTATTTATTCGTTATTACAATTAGCGGGCAAGATAAAGATAAACCAAGGTGGTGTGAGAGTTGATGCAACTTTTGGCAACTCTTCTTATTTGGCTATATATTTAGTTCTCCATATTTTCCTAGCCATGTATATGATTGTTGGTGCTGATAGAGCGAAGTGGCAAAAATGGTTGTATGGTGCGATTGCTGTATTTGAAACAATCATACTCTACTTCACAGCAACCAGAGGAGCTATTCTGGGTTTAATCGGCGGTTTGATTTTGACTGGATTGATAATTGTTTTCAAAGAAAAAGAAAATGTATTTTTAAGAAAAGTTGTTTACGGTTTCTTTGCTGGTGTTGTTCTGCTCGTTATAGGTTTTATTTCCATAAAAGATACTCAATATGTAAAAACTAGCCAAGTTCTGTCTAGATTTTCTACTTTGAGTTTTTCAGAAATAAAGACTCAAGGGAGATATTTTGTTTGGCCTATGGCTGTAAAAGGTTTTATAGAAAGACCTGTTTTTGGTTGGGGACAAGAGAACTTTAACTTTGTATTTAACAAGAACTACGATCCTAGAATGTATGCTCAAGAGCAGTGGTTCGATCGTACACACAACGTATTTCTTGATTGGTTGATAGCTGGCGGTCTGATAGGATTCTTGGCTTACGCTAGTATGTATGTGGCCTTGTTCTATTATATTTGGAGAAGAGAGAGTGTTCTAACTCTATCAGAGAGAAGTATTATGACGGGTATGATTTCTGCCTACATATTTCATAATATGTTTGTTTTCGATAACCTTATAAGTTACATATTATTTTTCTCAATGTTGGCTTATATTCATTCTATTAGCACATCAAATAAAATTGAAACCAATAGTTTTTACACAAAAACTATATCTGATGATGTTGTAAATTACGCAGTACTTCCTGTAGTTACAGTTCTTGTCATCGCTGGAGTATATTTTATAAACATTCCAGCTATCAAGGCTAACCAAACATTAATTCAAGCAATAACGCCTCAAAAAGCTGGTGTAGATAAAAATCTAGATTTGTTTAAGAAGATATACAGTTACAACTCTTTTGGTTCTACTGAAGCTTTGGAACAGTTGGTGCAAATATCCACTCAAGTTATCTCTGGTCAGTTTCCAGTAGAAATAAAACAAAAATTTGCAGATTTCGCAAAAGAAAAAGTTGACCAGAAGGTTTCTTCAACACCGAAAGATGCCAGGTATTTAGTTTTTGCTGGTAGTTTCTACAGTAGAATAGGACAAAATGATGAAGCAATAAAATACTTGAATACAGCTTTGGTTGAGTCTCCTAAAAAACAAACAATTTATTTTGAGTTGGGTTCTGTTTATGCAAACAAAGGTGATTTTGTGAAAATGTTCGAGGTCTTTAAGCAAGCTTATGATCTAGAGAAAAATTCAAATGAGTCAAAAATAATGTATGCTATAGCAGCTATATACACCAAAAATAACGACCTCTTAAAACAACTAATAAACGAGATTGGTCCTGATACTGTTTTGAATGATGATAGATTGTTGAAGGCTTTCTCAAATATAGGGGATTATGGTACGGCTATAAATATGTTGAATGCTAGACTACAAAAAGACCCATCAAACTCACAAAATAAACTTTATCTAGCTTCTATCTATGCTAGTGTCGGACAAAAAGATCAGGCTATACTTATCATCCGTGGAATGATTGCTCAAAATCCCAGCTTCAAAGATGAGGGTGAAGGTTATATAAAACAGATCTTGAGTCAGTAAAAAACAGCATTTGCATTATTTTCTGTATTGTGGTACTATATAGGAGTGGGTGCTAGATACAGGATTGTGAAAACAGTAATGTAACGAGCTACACCCAGCGAATGTGCACATTACCCGCTTCGGCGGGTTTTGTGTTTTATATGTAAAATAACTCTTGTTTTTTGTATGGTTATAGTTGTATTATAAAGTTGTTGTTTTGATAGATGACTAACGGTTAGCACTCACGTACACATTCGTTGGAGCTCGCATCCGTTAGTCATCTATCAACGCAAATAAAAACTTCTGCAATGCAGAAGTTTTTATTTCTCAAAAAATAATTAATAAAAAATAAAAAATATTTTTTTAAAAAAATAAAAATAAAAAAGTTAGCCACACTTTTC
>JBEBJM010000017.1:0-9410 GCA_040079895.1 Nitrospira sp. | reverse complement strand
ACGAATTCACCAAGTGATAAGTTTCTATTAATGATCCTTTGTAGTCAGGCAAAGCTTGAAAACGATAATAAAAGTATCAATGTAAAGCGTGGTATGAGAGCAAGGTGTGAAATGGGATTATGGCCAGTACAACCACCAACAGGATACAGAAAGCCTAACCAACGATTAGCTAAGTGTGAGGTAGAAATAGATCCAGAACGAGCTGATACTGTACGACAAATATTTGAGAAGATTAGTTATGAAAAATGGAGTGTATCAAAGGTACACGCATGGTTACGTTATGATCTTAATTTCAAGACTCATAGAGGTTTTCATCTAAGTCTGGGAAATGTATTCAAGATTATAAATAATACTTTCTTTATTATTCATAAAATTATTTTAATAATTCGTTAGTCGACACTCCTAATGTCTGGGCAAGATTAGTAATAGTTGAAAGAGTTGGATTTGTCTTTCCATTCTCGATATTACTTACAAAAGATTTATCTACCCCGAGTGTTTTAACAAGCTCGGTTTGTGTAATATTCTTCTTTGTTCGGATCTTCTTGAGGTTTTCTCCGAGCTTTTTTGCATCATCTTTCATAAAAAGAGTATAGCACAAATCGTTGTATTAAACTACAACAAAAGCAAGTCATTTCTGACTTGCTTTTGTTTGCTAGTTTCGACCCTTGTCGAGTGCTCGAACTAGCTCTCTCTATTGTGACCTTACCGGGAATCGAACCCGGATTTAAGCCTTGAGAAGGCTTCGTCCTAACCGTTAGACGATAAGGCCAATACAAACAAACTTGGACTTGAGAAGACTTGTCGCAAGTTAAAATCTACTGATTTTACTCGCGACCCTCCCTCGCGCCGTCGCGCTCCGGTTTTACGAAGTCATAACATGACTTCTCACCTAGCCGCTAGACGATAAGGCCAATATCCAAATAGAATAGCGTATTTTTACTATCTATTCAACTTAATTTTTACAATGCAAAACCGCTAGTTTTTTACCTATCTCCCCTTCCATTCCTCTTCTTGTCTCACCAACAAAAGTTGTTTGTCCTCTGGGTGGCGCATTACCTCCTCCACCACCCTCTCCATACGCATTGCTTGAGAGCCTTTTACCAAAACAACATCGCCTTTTTCTAAAATATTTTGTAGTTCACCGCCCGCCGATTCTGCTGTATCAACCGATATTATATTATTTTCATTAAAACTGTTATCCAAAAGCACTTCGGATATTCTTCGGGCACGTAGACCGACACATATCACATAATCCGCTACGTCTTTTATAACTTTAGCTAGTTTTCTGTGCTCGTCCGCAGAAAACTTTCCGAGTTCAAACATATCTCCGACAACTACCACTTTTCTACCTTCTGTTTTTATTCGAGAAAGTGTGTCGACCGCCTGAACCATCGCTATGGGTGATGAGTTATATGAATCGTCGATCATGACAGTTTCTTTTAACCCAGATATTAGGTTCATACGTCCTTGTGGAGCAGTGAAACTGTTTAGAGCGGAAACTATATCGTGCGTTGATACTCCGAGCTCTACCCCAACAGCAAAAGCCAACACGCTGGCATACTGGTTACTTACGCCAACAGAACCTTTTATGTTTATTGGATAACTTTTTTCTCTGTAGTTAATATCGAACTCCATTCCTTTTGGTAAAGAGTTTGGTCCACCATCAGAATAAGTTATTGAAAAATCTGTACAAAAAATATCAGAACCTAGACCAACGCCACATTGGATTTTTTTATTTTTTACATCAATCAAAAGGTTTGAAACTCGAGGGTCGTTACTGTTATAGACTATTACCCCGTCACGTTTTACAGACTCTATGATGTAGCTTTTTTCAGAAATAAAATCTTCTATATCTTCAAACATCTCTATATGAGCAGGAACATCCCCTATAGCTGTCATAACTAAAATATCTGGAGATATAACAGAGCTAGCAGTTTTAAGATCACCTTTTTTGTCGGCATCTACTTCCAAAACAAGCCATTGCGGATAGTGACTTTTAAAAACTAACATCCAAAATCCATTTAAAATGTTTTTTGTCCACTGAAAAATACTACCTGTACCGTTATCACAACCTATAACAGCCAGAGGTATGCCCAAATCGGCTGTAAAACTCTTTTCACTTTTACGAACAAAAAACTTTTTTGACAGGACTTGATAAACAGCATCACGAGTTATTGTTTTCCCAACACTACCAGTTATAGCAATAACTTTTGGTTTATACTTTTTTAAAACCAGCCTTGCTTCGTACTGAAAAATAACTTTTGCGATTTTTTTTAGATAATTCATACAACAAAATCTTTATCTGTCTGGCGGAACTTCGTAATAATTTATAAGAAACTTTACTAGATCCATAAAAGGATAAGGCAGAGTCTCCGAACCGAACCTAGCCCCTTTTGGGTTCACTGTATACAAGAAAATAATAAACTTTGGACTGTAAGCTGGAAAATAACCGATAAAAGAGTGCAGGAACTGATCTTCAGTATATCCTCCACCCCCCTCTTTTGCAATTTGGGCGGTACCGGTTTTTACAGCCACACTATAGTTTGGGATTTTGAGCGTACCACCAACGAGAACGTTGTCTAGACTGTAGACGAGTAGCCTAGAAACATCCTCTGAAGTCTTTTCTTTTAGAACCCTTTTGCCAGCTAGTATAGGGGTCTCTTTTGAGGTTCCAAGGGTGTAATTTAGGCTTTTTACGACATGTGGGGTAACTAACGTACCACCGTTGGCGACCGTCGCTAGGGCTCGTACAGTGGCTACAGGGGTCAAAGCTATACCCTGTCCAAAAGAAGCTGTAACGTGTTCTATGTCTCTAGGACTTTCAAGGCCTTTTGTTATGTTTTTACCCTCGTTTGGGAGCTCTATTCCGGTTTTCTGGTTTACCCCAAAGTTGTACATATATTCCGTAAACCGCTTGTTTCCTAGTAGTTGTTCTACGTGGGCGGCCCCAACGTTTAGTGATTGTGATAATAAATCCTGTATACCAACAACCCCCCTGACTTTATCATCAAAGTTTTTTATTTTTTGATTATTAACCACCACAAAACCTCCGTCGTAGTAAGTAGATGTAGCAGTGATAACACCCGTATCTATACCAGCGCCGACAGTTAGAGGTTTTATGATGGAACCCATTTCGTAAACGTTCTCCACAAGTGGGTTTGAGAAAATAGAAACTTTTTTCTCTATTTGAGAATTATTTAAATCAAAAGTCGGATAGACTTCCATGGCGTATATCTCGCCAGTCGATGGGTTCATAATAATCCCACCTGTTATGTCGGAACTCCATTTTTCTGTGGTCTTTTTTAAAACGTTTTGCAAATAAGACTGAACTGTCGGCTCTATAGTTGTAACAATATCAGCTTCCAAAGAACCGTTTTTTGATGTCGCGGATTTTATACTAGAAAAAATCTGCGCAAAAAAGTTTACGTATGCGCCATCTTTTCTTTCTAGTTGTGTCTCGTATTGACGTTCCAAACCATATCGTCCAGCGTACTCGTTACCTTTGAAACCAAGTATTCCGACAATATGAGAAGCAATATCTCCACCCGGATAAAAACGCCAACGCTCTTTTATAACCTGCATACCAGGTATTTTCATATCTGCTATTTTTTGGCCAACCTCCAAATCAACTTTAGTGGCGATTTCCTCATACGGGTCCTTTGGCTTTGTTGCTTTCGCGATAAAGACGTCATGATCCAGAGGTAGTATCTCGTTTATTTTTATATAAACATCTTCTGGATTTTTTAAAACCTCCGGGTTGACCGCGATAGTAAAACCGGATTTCAATGTTGCAGCAGATACCAGACTCTTATCTTTGTTCTGAAAAAAAATAGTTCCGCGACTAAAAATATTTTTTGAAGTGGACGAGTACTGTCTGTCGGCTTTATCCAAATACAGGTTGTTGTCTACGACCTGAAGAATATAGAGTCTCCCAACTAAAATAAGTGCAAACAAAAAAATAAAAACAGATATAACTCTTATTCTATTTGAATAATTTTGCTTCATTACCTAGTATTTTAACACATTTATTCGCACACCAAAATCTTTTTATCGTGATAGGTAAGAAACTACACTAACAGCTTTGTTTGATATAAAAGTCTTTGCAGAAACATCTCTAAAACCGAGTGAGTAAGCCATCTCTAGGTTAACTGCGTTGCGAAGTGAGATGTATTTGAACTCGTTACTACTTATTGAAAGAGTTAGCTGTGAAGCTTTGTTTTCCAAGTCTTGCCTAACAACCACGTTGTGAATCGTTGTGTTTATAAAATACATATAGAAGCCTGCGCAGAGAAACAGCACACCAACAAGTGACCAGAATATTGTTTTCTCTCTATTTAGTTGTAATACTTTTTCGATAATCATTTTAAAATTGTTTTTATTGTTTTTCTATTATTCTTAGCTTTGCGCTTCGAGACCTTGGATTTTCTTTTATTTCTTCTGGTGTCGGTGTTATGGGTCTTTTTGTGATAACTGTACCCCTACCCTCTACCTGTTTTTCTTTAAAAAATTGTTTAACGAACCTATCCTCTAAACTATGAAATGATATGACTGCTATTCTTCCGCCACTCTCTAGTAACTCAAAACCTTTAGTTACACCGTCTTTCAAACTCCCTATCTCATCGTTTACCGTGATACGAAGAGCTTGGAAAGTTTTTGTGGCTGGGTGAATCTTTTTGTGGTGATAGAACTTTGGTGTTGCGATTTTTATAATCTCAACAAGGTCGAATGTGGTTTCGATAGGTTTTTCTTCCCTTCTAGCTACGATAGCTTTTGCGATTTTCCATGCAAACTGCTCTTCACCGTACCCCTCTAAAATGGCTTGAATATTCTCTAGGTCCCAAGTGTTAACTATTTCTCTAGCAGTTAAGTCATCTTCGGTCAAATCTTTTTTGAAAGACATCAGTAGTGGTTCGTTCTTTTGAAAAGAGAACCCTCTACCTGAATCTTCGAACTGATTTGATGAAAGACCAATGTCTAAAAGAATCTTGTTTACTTTTTGGAAACCTAGACTAGCGACTGCTTTGTTGATGTTTCGGAAACTGTCTTGTACATAGTGATTTTTTAAATTGACCAGATTCAATTGCGCTAGGCGTTCTTTTGTTCTCGCTATTGCATCAGGATCAAGGTCGATACCAATCATGACAATGTTATCGCCAAACCTTTTTGCAACTTCCTCACTATGACCACCACCTCCCAAAGTACCATCAACAAAAATGTCACCACTTTTGATTTCAAGTCCATCTATAACCTCATGTAAAAGAACTGATTTGTGTATCATCGACTTACACATTTGGCCAATCTCTTCGTTGAAATCCTTTCAATAATCCTCACCGTACCACTGAGTACGCCTCGGATTCTTTCAAGGCTTTCGCCTCGACCTTGGCTCAAATCTGAAAGTCTAACAAAGTGGTACCGCATATTTTTTACAAGACTCCAACCTGTCCAAGCTTCTCTGCTAGAGTATCGGCTTGTTTTTCGACCACTTTCTTGTATTCACTCCAAGTCTTCTCATTCCATATCTCCACACGACTTGAAACTCCAATGAAAACAACTTTGTTTTTCAAATTTGCTCTCTCACGTAGAAAATCTGGGATAAGAATACGACCGATAGAGTCAACGTCTGCTTCAACTGCTCCTGCGAACATAAAACGGTTGAAACTTCTGTTATCTGCTTGCAGTAGGGATGACTGCGATAGTTTGTCATTTATTTTTTGCCACTCTTTTTGAGTGAAAACGAAAAGACAATTATCTAATCCTGGAGTTACCACTATTTTTTTACCCATTTCAGAACGAAACTTCGCTGGCAGCGAGAGACGATTTTTTTCATCAATGGTGTGTGTATACTCTCCGATTAGCATATTTATTTATTTTTATCGACTTTTATATTTGGCCGACATCGTTGTTGGACTTCAGTAAAATATTTTTCATCTTACATCTAAGTAAGACTCAAAATATTTTCTTCGTCCGCCTAGATCTCGTCTCAAATCTAAAAGTCTCCCCTCGTGGTGATTTTTCGTAGGATAAACCATTCATCCCACTTCTTCCCACTTAAATAACATTATATACCACTCCTTCCCACCTAGCTACCACTTTGTACCAAAAATACTGTGGATAAATGACTATTTTTATTTTCAGACACAAAAAAAGCCAGGTGTAAACCTGAGCTCGTTGCTTTCAGGGGGTGGACCTCAGCTTTATGCTTTGCACCACCCCCCCTACTCGTCTTTTTATTTTTTTGTTTTTTGTTTTTTGTTTTTTTCGAAAGAGCAGCCTGACCCGCGAGGAGACCTTGGAGAAACGTGTGTTCTGTCCCCCAAAGCACCCTCCTCACATGATCAGAGTGGTCAGGAAATGATGCATTTCACACATCTGCCATCTGGAACAATTTGGCCCTCAGTCCACAAAAGTGCCACCTCTTTCCGCCACTGCTAATACTCTATCATACTATAAAAAATAAGTCAAGCATTTTACACATTAAAAAAGCCCTTAAAATAAGGGTAAAAAATCTCGTCGAGGCAAAATCTTTTCAGAGCACCCGCAGGTCGCAAGCATGGTCTTGTCAACGACCCTGAGCTTGTCGAAGGGCTCATTGACAAGTTGCGACCGAGGACTAGAACGAGTCTTTCGCCGGAAAGATGAGTGTCTCTGAAAAGGTTTTGGCAAGTAAGAGATTTTAAAAAAAACTATTTAGGTCTCATTAGAGGGAACGTTTGTAGCTCCCGAAGTGGTTTATCAGCAAAGAAAGCGAAAAGTCTCTCACCAAAGCCAAAACCAAAAGTTGGAGGCATTCCGTGTTCCATCATTTCTACATATTCGTCGTCAGACATCATGGCTTCTTCGTCTCCCCCTTCGATAAGCTCTTTTTGTTTACTGAACCTTGTAGCCTGATCTATTGGATCATTAAGTTCAGCATGAGCTCTTCCAACTTCACTTCCAGCAAGAATCACTTGGAAAGTTTTTGTAAGATTTGCATTATCTGGATTCTCTTTTGATAGTGGTGCAACAAGTTTTGGGTGGTTAACAAGAAAAGCTGGACCAGAAATAGATTTTCTACAATACTTCCAAAGGCTGTCTGTCATTCTCTCTCTGTTGTTTCCATCAAATTTAACTCCCAACTCATCGAGTTTTTCTTTAAGAGTTTCTACACTATCACTCAACACATCAACGCCTGTAATTTTCTTTACTGTATCAACATAATCCAACTCCTCCCATTTAGATGCCAAATCAAACTTGTGACCACGAGTTTCGAACTCTGTTTTACCAAAAGTATCTTTTGCTATTTTTGTAAAAAGGTTTTTAACTAACTCTTTTCCATCTTCAAAAGTCATGTATGAAGCGTAAAACTCCAAGTTTGTGAACTCCTGCAAGTGCTCTGGACTAGAACCCTCGTTTCGATAAACACGACCGATTTCAAAAGTTTTTTCAAAACCACCGGCCATTAGTCTTTTTTGCCACAACTCTCCTACTGATATTCGAAGAAAAACGTCTAGATCAAAGTCGTTGTGGTGAGTTTTAAAAGGTCTAGCTTCTGCACCACCTGTAGTGACTTCGAGACTTGGTGTTTCTACCTCTAGAAATCCTTCATTTTTCAAAAACTCTCTAGCGACAGACCAGAACTGTGATTTCTTAACGATCAAGTCACGCAACTCTTCGTTCATCAAAAAGTCTAAGTATCGTTTTCGATATCTTTCATCAATATCCTGAAGTCCATGCCATTTTTCTGGTAGAGGCAAAAGAGATTTTGAAGCCATAACCCATGACTCTGACATGATACTCTGCTCTCCTGTTTTAGAAAGCGCTGGTTTACCTGTAACAGAAATAAAATCTCCAACATCGACAGTGTCGACAAAAAGAGAAAAAACTTCGTCACCTATTGTGTCTTTTTTTATTATGGCCTGTATCTTTTCTGTGCCATCAAAAAGTACAGCAAAAAGTATTGCCCCTTGACCACGCAAAGCCATAACACGCCCAGCAACAGATACAGAGTTACCGCTTTCGATCTGTGCGTCAAAATTTGTCTTTAAAAAATTTACCGGAAAATCACGAGGAACATCCGTTGGATATGGGTTAATGCCCTTGTTTTTTA
The DNA here is from genome assembly GCA_040079895.1 of Nitrospira sp. Lineage (GTDB taxonomy): Bacteria > Patescibacteriota > Minisyncoccia > Phycocordibacterales > DATDWN01 > C7867-006. The sequence goes on along the minus strand of JBEBJM010000017.1, from coordinate 1,324 downwards.
GTATTTCTAGTTTCTGCATTCTTGCAGAACGTATTTCTTCTAGTGAAGCCATAACAATAGTATACAGTAGCTAGACTTTAGTATCCAGAGAAATCAAAAATTACTTAATATCAATTAGTTTGTATGTCAGCTCGCCTGATGGCGCCTTGAAAGAAAAACTTTCACCTTTTTTCTTGCCCAAAACAGCCTGACCAAAAGGAGACTTCACAGATATTTTATTTCCAACAACATCTGATTCTTCTGAGCCAACAATACTGTAGACTGACTTTTTTCCGTCCTTTTCTACTGTAACAACAGAACCAACATTTACAACATTACTATGATTTCCATGAACAATGACAGCTGTTTTCAAAAGCTCTTCTAATTTAGCTATTCTATCCTCGACTGTTGCCTGCTCGTCGCGAGCTTCGTGGTATTCTGCATTTTCAGACAAGTCACCTAGGGCTTTTGCATACTCTAGTGCTTCTGCGACTTCTTTTCTTTTTACACTCTTTAGGTGAGCTAGCTCTTTTGTAAACTCGTTAAACTTCTCTTGTGTCAAATATTCCATGTAATATTTTGTTAAATAATTGTCGAAAGTATAGCTGAAAAATGACCTTTGGTCAACGTAACACGCAAATTCATTGACAAATATGTTTTCTATTGTCACTATGAACCATAGAAAGGGCTGTAAGACCCTTAAGAACCTTGGAGGGTTCCATATGCGTATCAAACTATACCTCAACCCCGTCTCTGTTTTTCCATGGCCTCTGGCACAGGTTTTGCCGGGGGTTGGGGAGCACTTCGATGGGATCGAGGTGCTTCTGAGGCCCAAGGCCGACTGGCATTGGACTATGGAAGTCAGGAGGCTGGCTAAGGAGAACGGCCTGTTGCTCCAGTGGCACGAAATCTGGAGCTATGAACTCAACCCAGACCCCTGGCACAACTGGGTGGGAGCGGGTCTTGGGAAGATCTCTTGGGAAACAAGACCCCTACACGAGCAACTACTAGCAGGATTTGTTGAGCCAGTAGTCTGCTACCCCTTCCGCCACAAAGAAATATCAGGGGCAGAGCAAATTGACTTATGGCTCCAGACCTGTCCGATCAAAAAGCTAAATCTCACGTACAACCAGTTACTGGGAGTTGTTCAAGAAGGCAACTTTAGTGTTGTGTTCGACACCCAACACGTTCTCGAACTGTTTTTCGGAGTGTGGGGTGTTGAAGAGCTCGGGCGCATCAGCACGAGAGATCTGAACTTTGGACTTCGTTACTCGTGGAGAGACTTTTCATCATACGTAAGGGAGATTCATCTCAACAACTTCCGTCCAAGACAAGGCTACTCTGG
>JBEBJM010000016.1:0-9467 GCA_040079895.1 Nitrospira sp. | reverse complement strand
TTTCTGCTGAAAATTTTCTTTCTACTCACTCCTTCACGGGTTCCGTAGATACTAGAAAAAATTACGAATCGACGAGATTTATAACCAACTCAATATACTACAATATTAAGAATTGTAGTACCTCCCCAAAAAATCTTTTTTATAATTTTCAAAATCACCGGAGAGCATTGTTTCCCTCATTTTTGCAACCATTGTGGCAATAAAATACAGGTTATGTATTGAAGCTAGAGTGCAACCCAAAATTTCCTTTGCATGAAAAAGATGTGCAACATAACTGCGAGTAAAGTTTTTGCATGTATAACACTCACAGTTTTCGTCCAGTGGTTTTTGATCATCACGGAACCTCTCGTTTAGCATATTTACCCTTCCGTCTTTTGTATAAACCATACCGTTGCGTGCAATACGTGTAGGAGAAACGCAATCAAACAAATCGCAACCTTTTTCAACTGCCATAAAGAGATCCTCTGGCTCACCAATACCCAAAAGATGTCTAGGTTTTTCTTTTGGCAATATGTTGTTTACCCATTCGACAGCTTTTTCCATATCTTCTTTTTCAAAACTTCCACCAATACCAAAACCGTCAAAGTCTAGCGAGCCGATATATTCTGCAGATTCTTTTCGAAGTTTTTCATTTCTTCCACCCTGAACTATTCCAAAAAGTGCTTGAGTCTCAGCGTTAGGTTTTGATTTATGATACTCCAAACTTTGTTTTGCCCAACGATGTGTTCTGTCTAGCGCCTCTGCTTGGTAGTGATCTGACTCCTGTGGAGAGGTGCATTCATCAAAAGCAAAAATAATATCCGCACCCAAGTTGTGTTGTATCTCTATGGATTTCTCTGGAGTAAAGTAGTGCGCATCCCCACTAATATGGTCACGAAACATTACACCGTTTGGATCTATTTTTGCGATTTTCGGCACACCCTCACTTTCGTTTGTTTCTGGAAGCAACAGTTCATTATCTTTTTTATTTGAAATTTTTCCCAAACCTTTTTGACCATACGCAACACCTAAAGAAAATACTTGAAAACCGCCAGAATCTGTAAGTAAAGGATGATTCCAGTTCATCATTTTATGAAGACCACCCATTTCTTTAACTTTTTCATCACCCGGTTCTAAATACAAATGATATGTATTGGAAATAATAGTTTGAACTCCAGTCTCGACAACCTGCTCTGGAGTAAGAGACTTTACTGTCCCCTTTGTGCCAACAGCAACAAAAGCCGGAGTAAGGATGTCCCCATGTGGTGTATGTATTGTGCCAACTCTACCCAAACTGTTTGGAAGTTCTTTGTGTATTTCAAATTTGAACATACGAATATACGAATTATGCAAACCTACGAATGATTACGAATAGACTCAGACTAGCATTTTCAATACAAAAAACAAAACTCTCATTTGAGAGTTTTGTTTTTTATTATTTTACTTCTCAACTTTTACTAACTCAACTTCAAAAATAAGTGTAGATCCTCCCGGTATTGTCTGGTAGTCATACATTCCATACCCTAGCTCTGGAGGAATAGACAAGATTCTTTTGCCACCGACTCGCATTCCAACTAGACCTTCGTCCCAACCTTTTATAACTTGTCCAGAACCAAGAACAAATGATATAGGCTCGTTTCTTGTCAGTGAACTATCGAAAACTCTTCCATCAACAAACCTACCTGTGTAGTGTACGAAGACTTTGTTTCCTGGTAATGCCATTTCCCCTCCACCAACCAAAGTGTCTTGCATTGAAACTTGAGGAGTTTGAGTCATTGATGTTTTTGAGTTGTTATTAAAAAATGAAATTAAAGTCTGACCAAATATAAAGAAGAAGCCAACTACTAACACGGCGACTACTACAGCCACCCACTCTTTTTTATCTAATGTTTTCATACGATAAGTATATCAGAGCAAGTTTTGTTGTAAATGTGTTATAGTCTATCTATGCAAAAGAAGAAACCAACTCCCGTTGTAAAAACAGAAGTCTACCCTATGAGAATAAACAAATACCTCGCACACAAAGGTCTCGCTACTCGTGGGGGTGTGGATGAGTTAATAAAGAGTCATAAAATAATGATAAATGGTCGTGTGGCGGTTTTGGGCGATAAAGTTTTGGAGACTGATAAGGTAGAGGTTCGTGGTGTTCACACAAAAAAGAATTATATATATCTTGCTTATAACAAACCAAAAGGTGTGGTTAGTACAAATCCCCAAGGCGACGAGAAAGGAATAATAGAAAGCATAAAGATAAAAGAAAAAGTTTTTCCTATCGGTAGGTTGGATAAGGAGTCACACGGACTTATTATTTTAACAAACGACGGCAGAATCACAGATAGACTTTTGAACCCAATATATACTCACGAAAAAGAATACATTGTTGAAGTGGATAGAAACTTTACTCCCGGATTTTTGCGAAATATGTCTGAAGGTGTTGATATAGGTGAAGCTGTAACTAAACCAGCGTTGGTGAAAAAAATAGACGATACAACTTTTAGTATTATTCTTACAGAGGGCAGAAACAGACAAATACGTCGCATGACGGAGAAACTGGGTTATACAGTGCGAGATCTACAAAGAGTACGTATTCAAAATATAAAATTGGGAAAAGTCCCACAAAACTCATATAAAGAAATAGTAGGTAAAGAACAAGAAGATTTTTTGAAAAGTATCGGGCTGTAATAAATAGACACATCACATAGTTTTTGTTACTTTGGTATCAGATTCGTTGTAACAAATTTTCATGGGGGGGTTGTATGAGCTACTCTAGAGAGGCAACAAAGCCAGATTGGTATTTCTCCCACGTGATCACCATATCCAGCGAAACTGGCGTTGGTGGGACGAGTACCCTTTCGGCTCTTTATAAGCACTTTGCTAGTGACGGCAAGGTGCGTCGTATCAGTGGCGGAGAAATCTTCAAGGAATTTGCCAGAGAGAGTGGTATGACCATCGGAGACTTCGTTAGGTACTGCAGGCTTCATCCTGAAGAGTTGTACGACCAGAAGTGTGACCAGACTTTGGCTGTGTATGGTTCACAGAACTACACTCTCATCGAAGGTCGACTACCACACGCTTTTGTGCCGAGGGGTTTTCACGTTCTTTTGACCTGCGACTTGGCTACTCGAGCAAAACGTAGGCAGAAGGATCCAGAGTACTCCATCTTTGATGTTGGTATTGTCTCTTCCATGATCAGAGATAGGGATGAGCATGATGTCCATCGGTTCGGACGTCTGTATCTGGGGTGTCTCTGGAAGTCTAGCGACTTTGATCTGGTGGTCAGTACGGAAATATTTACCCCAGAACAGGTTGCTAGCTATATTGTCAAAAGGCACGAAAAGTGGAGGGGGGACAATTGTAATATCATAAACAACAAAATCACCTAGGTGTCATAGTGGAGCCATTAGTCTTTCGGGACTAGTGGCTCTTGATTTTTATATCTTGCAGACGACACAATGTCACAGTACAATATAGTTTATGACTGAAAAAGAAAAAGTTAATTTACCACTGAAACATTTAAAAATAGAACCACTTACCAGAAGGCAAATACACGAGACAGCTATGGAGCGTGTGCATTTTATATCAAAAGAGTTTACTGATGGTTTTAACTTTCTCCAGCACTATCCAAAATCAGTGACCATTTTCGGCGGTACACATTTCAAAGAATCAGACGGGTACTATGCTCAAGCTAGATCTCTAGGCGGACGTATCGCAAAAGATCTAGGGTATTCTGTTTTAACTGGTGGAGGTCCTGGTATCATGGAGGCAGCCAACAGGGGTGCTTTTGAAAACGATGGCAAATCCCTCGGACTTACTATAGAACTACCAAACCACCAAATACAAAATGAGTTTTTAACAAACCACTTGAACTTTCACTATTTCTTTTCTCGAAAAGTCTGTATGGTTTTCTCTGCTGAAGCCTACATTTTCTTCCCTGGTGGTTTTGGTACCTTCGATGAGTTTTTTGAACTGATTACTTTGGTTCAAACTGGCAAAATAGAAAAAGTTCCAGTGGTTTTGGTCGGGGTTGATTTCTGGACTCCATTTCAGGAAGTTATGAAAAATGAAATGTTAAGTCGTGGAACTATAGATGATAGTGATTTGAAACTGTACACTATTACAGATAATGAAGATGAGATTATAGAGATTATAAAAAGTGCTCCTGTCAGAAAAAGCATAGTCTTTAAGCACGGAGATGAAGAAGAGTTAAAATAGTTATTTATTTATCTCTTTCTTTATTTCTTTAAACTCATTTTCTATTTCAGAAAGTCTCTCTCTTGATGATTTTATAAGGCCAGCGCCTTCCTTTACATACTCAAGGCCTTTTTCTACATCCAACTCACTTTGTGACTCAAACCAAGAAACTATAGTGGATAGTTTTTTAAGATTGTCACTAAGATTTGTCTTTTCAGTTTTTTTAGGTGTCATGTTTGGTTATTTTGTTATGGTTTTTATTATACCGTCAGATACTATAATGTCGAGTTCCTCTCCCCCTTTAACATCTTTTTTGCTTTTCAGAACTTTACCTTTATAACGAACGATGCTGTAACCCTGAGCAAGCTGTCTTTCGGGATTAAGCAACTCCAGAGTCTTTTGTGATTGTGTTAAAAAGTCTAATGTGTTTTCAAGTAGATCAGAGAAGCCTCTCAAAATATTCTCCCCCATCTTTTCGACGCTGTTTGAAACATTTTTCAAACCAGACTCCATTCTAACCACAGAGTTTTCTATGAAAAACATTTTGTCTCTCAAAAGTGAAGAAAACTTAGAAAAAATCCTCTCCTCCCCCAAAGTGACCAAAGAAAGCGCATCGTTCCATGTTGAGTTAAGTAAATTGGCGACAGCCGTTGGTGTTGAAACATTTTTATCTGAAACCATTGAAACTAGTGGCGCATCTTTATCGTGACCTATACCAGTTAAAACCGGCACGGGGAAATCCGCGACCGCTCGTACAAGTAGCTCGTTGTTAAAAGCCTGAAAAGACTCGAGAGACCCGCCTCCACGCATTATAACCAAGACATCTAGATCTTTGTTTTTTAAAGTATTAACCGCTCCCAACAAATCTTTTATGGCGTCCTGCCCTTCTACTTTTGAATCAACAAAAATAATTTCAAAACCAAATTTCCCAATGTTTGTTAAAAAGTCATTTATAACTGCACCGCTTCTAGAAGTTATAACACCAATCCTGTGTGGATACTCTGGTATCTCTCTTTTTTTACTTTCAGCAAAAAGCCCCTCGAGTTCAAGTTTCTTTTTTAGTTTTTCATATGCAATCTGCAAAGCACCCTCCCCAACAAGTTCTATAACCTCAACTTGCATTGTTAGCCCACCGTTTGGTTTGTAGATGTTTGGATAAGCCGTAATAATAACTTCCACACCATCACGCAAAGTCACCCCAGAAAGAGCGAAATCACGTTTCCACATAAAACATTTTACTGTACTAGAATCTTTACTGTCTTTTATGGAAAAATACAAATACGATCTACCCTCGTACATCTGAACCCCAGAAACTTCTCCGACGATTTTTGCTCTCTCTCCCTTGAGAGTGTTGTTTAGTTTATCCAAATACTGACTAACAGATATTATTTCTCTATCTTTCATGTGTTTTAAATATGACCTTCTCGTCTGGCTTTTATATATTCATAAACAGATGGAGAAAGAGAAAGTAAAATAATACCCAAAATAATAGGTGTGAGATACAGATGCGCACTAGGGATGGCTTGGCCTATGTAGTATCCCAAAGTCGTTATACCTCCCGCCCAAATAGCACCTCCCACTACCACATCACGTATAAACTTTTTGTAAGACATTTCTACACTACCAGCTAGAGTTGGTGCAAAAGATCTAACTATAGGAACAAAACGTCCGATAATAATAGTCTTGTCTCCGTATTTATTAAAAAAACGTTGAGTGTGGTCCAGGTGTTTTTTCTTGAACCAATATTTATCATTACTTTTCAAAATAAAATCTCGGATTTTTTGTCCCATAGCATAGCTAAACATATAACCTAAAATGCTCGCTATAAAAAGAGATCCAACGAGTATGGCTAGGTTAAAATAACCCTGTGAAGCTAAAAAACCAGTCGTAAACAGTAAACTGTCTCCTGGGAGGTAAAAAGTTAGTGGGAATGATTCAAAAAAGATAATAACAAAAAGTATAACGTACCCCCACACCCCGACATGAGTAATCAGATTGGTTAAATGTTCCATACGGGACATTCTACCATATTAACCACGTGAATATAAAACCTAAACTTTTTAAAACATTGCGCAGGAAATTAGAAAACAACGACGAACGAGAAGTAGCCTGAAGCAATGTTTGAGCGAAGCGAGTTTTGCGAGAAGGCTCTGGAGTGAGGACGATTGTTTTCTTGATTTCCGAGCTAAGCAAAATCTCACCAGAGATTTATGCGGGTTTTAAAAAGTTTGGGTTTTATATTTTTAATCCAAAAATGTATAGGCTTTACCTTTTTTACCTGCACGTCCTGTTCGTCCTATACGATGAACATAGTCCTCGTATGTAGCTGGGATATCAAAGTTTATAACATGTGACACACCACTGATATCCAAACCTCTTGCAGCAACGTCAGTAGCAACCAGAACCTGAGCGTGATCTTTTTTGAAGTTATTCAAAGCTCTTTGTCTTCCAGTTTGATTTTTGTCACCATGAATAGACTCTGCTTTGATACCTCTTTCAATAAGAATGTTTGTTAGTTTTTCTACTCCATGTTTTGTTCTGCCGAAAATCAAAACTTTATTGAAATCTGGCTGAATAAGCATTGAGTGTAGAACATCCAGTTTGTTTTCACCTCGGCCAATACGCACAACGTCCTGATCAACGTTCTTCGATGTATCTTGCGTCTTAACAGATATCATAACTGGTTCTTTTAGAAACTCTTTAACAAGACCTTCTATTTCAGGAGACCATGTAGCTGAGAAAAACAAAGTATGTCGGTCTTTTGGCATAAGAGCCATCATAAACCTCATATCGTTTATAAAACCCATGTCTAGCATACGGTCAGCTTCATCCAAAACAACTGTTTTAAAATGTTTCAAATCTAGACATTTTCTCTCCAATAAATCTTTTATTCTTCCGGGTGTTCCTATGACGAATTCGTTTCTGTATCTCAACTGTCTTATTTGTGATCCTATAGGTGCACCACCAACACAAACCACAGAGTAAAGTTTCATACCTTGTATAAAACCCTTTAGCTCATCTTGTATTTGTATAGCAAGTTCTCGAGTTGGAACAACAACCAAAATATTTTCTTTTGGCTGACTTAAAACTTTGTGTATCAAAGGCAAAAGAAAAGCTGCTGTTTTACCTGTACCTGTGTTTGCGATACCAACAACATCCTGACCTTTCAAAACATGAGGGATTGCTCTGTCTTGAATCGGTGAAGGTGTAACATAACCTTTAGTTATTATGTTTTCTTTAAGTCTTTCGTCGATAGCAAAATCAGCAAAGTTATGCTCTGGCACAAAATGCTCCACAGTTTCTGTTACGACTGCTTTGTTTATAAACTTGTTTGGGTCGATGTATTTACTAACACCACGACCTCTTCCTCTGCCACCACTTGATCGAACAGGCCTGTTTCCACTTGAAAATCTTGATTGACCTCCACGACTACTAAATGACGGTTTTCTAAAGACTCGCGTTTGCGAGCCACGTTGCATATTTCTTTCCATAGTTAAATTGAGTGCGAAGTCTAATATCGACTCCTCATCTCAAATTAGTAATTAAAGTAGAGAAGACTCAATAAAAACACTATATACTATGACCTTTATTTTGTCAAATAAAGTACTTGACAAATAGTATATATTATGATAGCATATATAACAGACTTATGGGTATCGGTCGTTCTTGAAAGGAACGAGATATCCCATGGAATAGGAAGAAGCAGATGGCAAAGAATTCACAGAAGATGGTCGAGTTCCAGGAATCCCTCACCAAACTGGTGGAGGAACTGAAAGAAGTTCAGGCTCGACTCGATCTATTGTCGGGGTACAAAACGACACACGAGGTCGGCGAGAACGCCAAGAGTGCAGCAGTCAACACGCTCAAGGGCAGGATCGCGATGCTCCGTGGAGTTATCGAGGCTACCGAAAAGAGTCTCGAGCTTGCCACTATCGGACATCTGGAAGCAGGTGATTGCTTCGAAGACTAAATTCGGAGACCGGCAACTATCCCCTATCGACGCTTAATGGCAGGCTCCCAAGGCCTGCCATTTTTAATATTCAAATTTACCTAAACAGTGCCCAAGATTTTTTGGCGTTGTGGATGTAGTGATCAAGACCTATTCGTCCAGCGACTTTATGAGCAAGCATTATAAGTAAAGCCAAAATCAAAAGTTGTGGATTTGTACTAACAGTTCCGGCAAAAAGATAATTTAGATTCATAAAGAAACCAAAAAAAGCTGCGACGAAAGTCAGCGCGCCAAATATAAGTCCAAGTCCAACTAAAATTTCTCCATATGTTATAGCGTAAGACCATGACACCGCATGTGGAGCAACTGCATGATTTAAAAACCAAGCATACCAAGAAGAAACGTCAGGATGTTCACCTACAGTTTTAGCCAAAGCGCCTTTAACAAAACCACCTATAGCAACTCCGGCTTTGTCCCCTGCCCAAACTGGGTTAATAGCTTTTTCGTAACCAGCAACTAGCCACTCATAACCAACATATAGTCGAACAACCAACCAAACTACTGACATTTTTTCGTTATGAAAAAGAAAATTTTTTATTTTTTGCATAAATTTTTAAATATTAGTTATCTATATATTCATTATAACAGAGGAACTTTTATGGTAGGATTCATCCGCACACTAACTTGTGGATAGTTCTACTTTATCATCTTTTGTGGTATATATGATATTAGTTATTAATTTTAAATTTTGTAGGATTATTTTTACATAGAACAAAAAGTAATCCACAAGTTAGTGTGCGGATAAATTTATGCACAATCATGAAGATACTGTATGGGATGTTGTGGTTATAGGAGGTGGTCCGGCTGGAATGATGACTGCCGGTCGAGCTGGTTCTTTGGGTAAAAAAGTTTTACTTATAGAAAAAAATGAATCGCTCGGAAAAAAACTCCTAATAACTGGTGGAGGCAGATGCAACGTCACGAACGCAGAAGAAGATCTGCGAGTTTTACTGTCGAAGTTCAAAGACTCTGACAAATTTCTTTTTTCTGCTTTTTCACAATTTTCAAACAAAGATACTTTGGAGTTTTTTAACAAAAGAGGGATGGAAACAAAAGTGGAAGCTTTTGGAAGAGTTTTCCCGACATCAAACACTGCACAGTCTGTGTGGAATGTTCTTTTGGAATATTTAAAAACAAACAACGTCACTGTACTTTCTAACTGCCCAGTGACTGGTTTAGAAAAAGAGGAAAATAAAATAACTGCTGTAGTCCTAAAAAACAAAAGAAAAATAAAAGCCAAATCATTTGTATTATCAACGGGTGGTAAATCTCATCCAGAAACAGGATC
>JBEBJM010000015.1:0-9909 GCA_040079895.1 Nitrospira sp. | reverse complement strand
ATCTGACCTAACGACTGAACAAATAATGGGTGACTTAGAAAAAAGAGTTTTTGAGCCCGCCCTGAAGATGCCGAACACTGATACAAAAAAAACAGGCGACGAACAACAACTGGTGTCTATAGAAAAAGTTGTGCCAGTGACACAAAATACACCAAAAGTTCCAGAAGTAAAACCTAACAACCTGCCTATGGTGGAGGAGGGGGAAGTGGCACATTCAAATCCTGTTCCGAGTGCAACAAATCAAGTGCACGAACAAAAAATGGAAATGCCGAAAATGGCTGAAGTTCCAAAATACACCCCACCAGCGCCTATCCAAATAGACATCGATAATATAGAGAAGGGCGATACAGAAAAAATAGAAATGGTTCGTGAACCAGTGCAGGAGCCAGTACCAGTTCCACGCATCATAGCTGTACCCCTAACAGAAGACAAACCAGAAGTGGAAACTAAACCCGTAGAAACTCCTGTTATAAACAGAATGCCTATTCAAGAAAACCCAACTAGTAGTAAAATAAATACTATAAAAACAGAAGCAGATCAAAAACCAGCAGAAAGTAGTGTAAAAAAATATACAGCTGATCCATATAGAGAACCGCTGGGATAGAATAAAGAAGTAAGAAGTTAGAATATGGAATATAAAATAAAAACTTTCTATGATTTGAGAGTTTGGCAAGAATCTCACACGCTAGTGATTATGGTATACAAAATAACAAAACTATTTCCAAAAGAAGAACTTTTTGGCTTAACTAACCAATTAAGAAGAGCTTGTGTATCTATAACTTCTAATATATCGGAGGGATTTGGTAGAAGAACCGTAAAAGATAAGATTCATTTTTATACTATGGCTATAGGTTCTTTAAATGAAGTTCAAAATCAATTATTTATTTCGAAAGATTTAAATTATTTAAAAGAAACAGACTGGAGACTTTTGGAGGAAAGGATTATACTTATAAACAAGATGATGAATAGCCTCGTAAAGAAATCTACTTTTCTTAATTCTTAATTCCATATTCTTAATTCCATTTATGCGTTATCAAGTACCACAATTTATAGAAATAGAAGATAAAATCATAGGACCATTCACCCTAAAACAGTTTGTGTATGTTATAGGGGGAGTTTTTATGGCTTTTCTTGTGTATACATATGTATATTTCTACATCGCTATACTACTTATCGCTGTTATCATACCACTATCACTTGCTTTGGCTTTTTATAAAATAAACAACAAACCTTTTATAGACACACTCGAGGCGGCTTTTCTTTTTTACACAAAAGAAAACCTTTATATCTGGAAAAAAGAAGAGAAAAAGGTTGTAAAAAGCGCAGAAGTAAACAAACCCGAACCAGCACAAGTCTACGTACCAAGACTTTCTGATAGCAAACTAAAAGAGTTGTCATGGTCACTAGATATAAACGAAAACTTAAACCCTTTAACTGGTAGAGATGGAAAAAATACAAGATAATAATTTTAAATATCTGTTATAATAATAAATATGGCAGTTGCTTCAAAAGCTACACAAGATTTTGTTCCGATAAGTGAAGTGCGTGATGGCATTGTTGTTTTAAAAGACGGTTCCATGCGTGGGATTGTTCTGGCTTCATCTTTGAACTTTAGTCTAAAATCAGACGATGAAAGAAACGCTATCATAATGCAGTTTCAGGATTTCCTGAACTCTTTGGATTTTGCCGTACAAATATCCATAGAATCCCGAAGACTAGATATACGGCCATACATAGCCCTACTAGAAGACAGATACAAAGAACAAATAAACGACCTAATGAAAATCCAAACTCGAGAGTACATAGAGTTCATAAAAAAGTTTACAGAAACAACAAACATAATGACAAAAAGTTTCTTTATTGTTGTGTCGTATGATCCAGCAATCCTGAACCTAAAGGGTGGGCCGGCAAATATTTTCAAGAAAAAAACTAGTGCTGAACAGTCACAAGAAAAACAGTCTAGTTTTGAAGAAAACCGAACACAGTTAGAACAAAGAGTTTCTGTTGTTGAGCAGGGACTTTCTCGTTGTGGTATACGAGTGATACGACTTGGAACAGAAGAGGTGATAGAATTATTCTACAAGATATTTAATCCAGGGGACACAGAGAAACCAATAAAAACAAACTAAAATGGGTATATTTGATTTTTTAAAAACAAAAAAAGACGATGCGCAGATATCTACTATTCTCCCACAAGAGATATACGACTCTTCGGCGTTGGAACTAAAAGACATCATTGCTCCGAGCGCTCTGAAAGTCACCCCAAAACAAATAAACCTCGGGGAAAAAGTAGTTCGAAGCTTTTTTGTTATTTCATACCCACGATATCTCGCAGAGAGTTGGTTTGCTCCGATCATAAACCTAGACAAGGTTTTTGATATTTCTATTTTTATACAACCTATCGAAACAGCGCAGGTTCTTCGAACTTTTCAGAAAAAAGTAGCAGAGGTTCAAAGTCAGATAAACACTAGGGAGGCAAAAGGTCTCGTGCGAAACCCTATGCTCGACACCGCATACCAAGATCTAGAAAACCTACGCGACCAACTACAGCAGGCACAGGAAAGACTTTTTGATGTTGGACTATATCTCACTATATACGGTGAGTCAGAAGGGGAGCTGGATAAAATAGAGTCTGAAATAAAATCCATCCTAGAAGCCAAACTTGTCTATGTAAAACCCGCTCTTTTCCAACAGGAACAAGGTTTCAAGACAACCATCCCTCTAGGCACAGACGAGCTAAAAGTTTACAGCAAACTAAACTCATCACCCCTGTCATCTCTTTTTCCTTTTGTTTCTTTTGACCTAACGTCTGACAAGGGTATACTCTACGGAATAAACCGTCACAACTCATCTCTTATTTTGTTCGACAGGTTCTCTCTAGAAAACTACAACTCTATTACATTTGCAAAATCTGGTTCTGGAAAATCATATATGACTAAACTGGAGATACTTCGTACTCTTATGTTTGATACAGATGTTATTGTTTTGGACCCAGAAAAGGAGTATGAGTACCTATCCGAAGCGGTGGGTGGAAGATACTTTAACATCTCCCTAAACTCCGAACACCATATAAACCCTTTTGAACTACCAACTCCGGGAGAAGATGAGTCTTTTGCAAACGTTTTGCGTTCAAACATCATAAACCTTGTTGGACTTTTCCGTATTATGATGGGAGGTCTTACTCCAGAGGAGGACGCTATTATAGATCGAGCTATAACAGAAACATATGCTTTGAAAGACATCACTGCTGATTCAAACTTTGAAAACGTCGAGCCACCGCTTATGTCAGACTTTGAACTGGTGCTCTCTGGTATGGAAGGAGGGGACTCTCTAGCGCAGAGACTAACAAAATACACTCGTGGAACATGGGCTGGGTTCATAAACAGACCAAGTAACATAGATATAAACAAAAAGTTTATCGTATTTTCTCTTCGTGATATGGAGGATGAACTGAAACCTATCGCTATGTACATAGTTATGCACTACATATGGAATATGATCCGTAAAAAGCTAAAGAAGCGACTGTTGGTTATAGACGAGGCGTGGTGGATGATGAAGTCAGAAGACACTGCTTCTTTCCTACTATCTCTTGCGAAAAGAGGTAGAAAATATTTCCTAGGCCTTGCCACCATCACACAAGACGTGGACGACTTTATGAAATCTCCGTATGGGGCGCCAATCATCACAAACTCGTCTATCCAAATACTCCTAAAACAGTCGCCAACTTCTATAGACAAACTACAACAAGTTTTCAACCTAACAGACGAAGAAAAATATCTACTTCTAGAGTCAGACGTGGGGGAGGGTATTTTCTTTGCTGGACTAAAACATGTGGCCATAAAAGTCATAGGCTCATATACAGAAGACCAGATCATCACATCTGACCCTTCACAAATCCTAGCCATACAAAAATCAAAGAGTGAACTAGAACAGAGTTCGTAGTAGAATGCTTATATGAATGATGATAATGAAGAAATAGGAGATATACAGTCCATAATGCTTATATCAACTGCTGTGTTTTTTGATATATGCCAAGCTTTGGCTGATTTTATTCCTTTTGCAGGTTGGATAGCTGGAGTTTTTGTAAACATTTTTGCTTTTTTGACTTTTTATGTTTGGTTAAAAATGCTCGGTATGAGTTTTGTTAACCCAAAAAGAGCTGGGATTATGGGTGGGGGATTTTTGATTGAGATGATACCCATAGTAAACGCTTTGCCAGCATGGACTTTTGCTGTGGTTACACTCATAGGAACGACGAAGGCAAAGAGGATAATAGGAAAAATCCCCGGTGGCAGTAGTGTTATAAAAATAAACGAGGAAGTTAAATAGTTGTGTAAAATAATGTGTATAAAGACATATTGAAAACTAGGTGGTGTGGTACAATTATATCAATGAAGAGCTCTCGGTTTACAACTTTTTACATATTTATATTTTTTTGTTTTACTCTTTTGAG
This sequence comes from Nitrospira sp., assembly GCA_040079895.1. Taxonomy (GTDB): domain Bacteria; phylum Patescibacteriota; class Minisyncoccia; order Phycocordibacterales; family DATDWN01; genus C7867-006. The sequence goes on along the minus strand of JBEBJM010000015.1, from coordinate 5,456 downwards.
TTTACAAAACACCGCGACAGCCCAAACTACCACAACAACTGTACCGGATAATGCATACAACCAGATACCAGAAACACCTATAAACATAGACATTTCTCCAGAAAACCCTGGGCCAAACCAGTATGTCAGTATATATATAACCAGTTACGGAACGGACTTAAACGGAGCAAATATAATATGGAGAATAAACGGCCAAACACGTAAGTCTGGAACAGGTGAGAGAAACTTTAGTTTTACAACTGGAAACGTTGACTCAACAACTAGACTAGAAATAGAAGTAGAAACTGTAGAAGGTGAGTTTATAACAAAAAACATAGCCATAAAACCGGCTGGGGTAGATCTCGTGTGGCAGACGGATGGTTTCGTACCACCTTTTTACAAAGGTAAAACGATGTTTAGCCATCAAAACAAAATCAGTTTTATAGCCCTACCTCACCTAACAGCAAGTAACGGGGTAGAAATAAGTCCAAGTAACCTAATATACAAATGGACAAGAAACGGAACGGTGGTTGAACAGTCTTCTGGTTATGGTAAAAATGTTTTCAATATGACCGGATCTATTGTCTCCCGACCTTTAGATATCCAAGTAGAAGTAACTTCGCCAAACTCGACTAGCGTTGGTTCTGCTCGGGCGTTTGTTGAACCCATAGAACCATCTGTTATTTTTTATAGAAAAAACCCTTTGTACGGCGTGGAGTTTCAAAAAGCTCTAACGAGTACGGTTGATTTGAGTGATTCCAGAGAGATAACTGTTGTTGGTGTCCCGCTATTTTTTGGAGTAACAAACGCCTTTTCATCAGAGCTATCTTATAAATGGCTAATTAACGGATCACAAATCGACGGTGATTATAGTCAAAATACACGAGTGTTCAGACAAGTAGAGGGTACAAAAGGTGTATCTAAAATATCCCTACAAATAGAAGATAGTAACAAAATACTCCAGTCAGCATCTAGCAACTTTAGTCTAATGTTTGGAAGTGGCAACACAAACCAATAGTATATAATTAAAATATGAAAAAAATATCAAACATTTTTATAGGAGGAACCCTAGCGATGATGATTATTTTTTCTATTACCCCAACTGTTATTGCTCAAACAAACGACTACGTTCCTCTAGCATCTCTTCCGGGAATAGGGGGGAGTAACGGGGAGACGACCACCCTGCAAACATACCTACCGGCTATTTTTAAACTAACTATTGGTGTCGCTGCTGTTATGGCTTTTGTGGTTATAACTTTTGGAGGTATTACATATATAGTATCCGATACGCTCACAGGAAAAGAGGATGGTAGAAGATGGGTAGAAAACGCTGTATGGGGACTACTTTTGGTAATAGGCGCATACGCCATACTATATACAATAAATCCAGAAATGCTTTCTTTTAAACTGACGATACCGAGACCGCAAACATCAATAACACCACCAACAAGCACTGTTTCTGGGACAGGAAACGGTGTGTCAGCTGCTGGAGGTAAAGGTGTCGGTTGTCAGGGTGATTGTCGTTATTCATACGTAAACTCTTCTGGAGTGACTGTAAGCTACAGAGATTGTTCGTCTTGTTCTGATGCAACATCTTTTGGTTTAAAGATCAAAAATACAGTTATAAACGGCCAAAATGCAAAAATAGATACCACTCTAGGTAATCAACTAAAAGGGATTCAGAACTCTTCTGGGGCACCATCTTTTGAGGTTACAGAAACTTGGCCACCAACAGTTAGACACGCTGCCCAAGGTCAGTACGATGGAACATCTGTGGATGTTGGATTACTAAACCCGAGCGTATCAAATATAAATAATTTTATAGATAAAGCAAAAAGTCAGGGACTGAGAGTTGTCTATGAAGTTTCAACACCAAGTCAGGCTCAATCTTATATAAGCAAAGGTGTACCATCTTCAAACATAATATCTGTAGTGTATATAACTGGAGAACATTTTTCTGTATATAAAAATTAAATATGTCTAAAAAAAATATTATAATTTCATCTGTCGTTCTATCTGTCATACTAGTTTTACTTGTTGGATATTATTTTGCATCACCAAAAGGTGATGGAACTACTGGGGGAGCGACTGGTTTTAGAAGTTTCTTTCCTTTTGGTGGAAACGACACACCCGTAAACACTACTCCTATAGAAAACGGAACATCAACAGAAGAGACCACTCCTACAGCGACGGATTTCACCCAAAAACTAAGGAGGCTTTCGCTAAATCCGGTTTCCGGAGCGGGAACGTTGGACACAAAAGCTGGTACAGTAGTTCGACATATTGAAAAGGCTACAGGACATATATATGAAACAGAGATGTTCTCTCCAAACCAGAACCGCATATCAAACACAACCATACCAAAACCATATGACGCTTTGTGGTTAAACAAAAACGGATCACTCATTGCTAGATATCTAAAGGAGGATAACCAAACTGTTGATACATACTCTCTTTCACTGAAAACGGTTAGCACAACAACAGAAAACACTATATCTGGCATAGCTTTTCCAAACAACATAAGCGATGTTTCTGTTGTGGATAGTAGTGTTTTCTATTTGCAACAAAACACAACATCATCACTTGGTTTTGTCTCAAACTTTGACGGAACAAAGAAGAAACAAATATGGAACTCTCCTATAAAAGAACTGTCCTCACAGTACGTGAACTCAAAAACAGTTGCACTAACAACCAAACCTGCTCAAAACATAAACGGTTTTATGTACTTTGTTGATACGGGAAACGGACAGGTAAAGAAGGTGTTGGGTGGTATTTTTGGTCTTTCTACTTTGGTAAACGCTGACGCCACAAAAGTACTATACCTGGAGCAAGGATCGAACGCTGTGACTTTTCTATATGATATAAAAAGTAAAACTTCTACAGCTTTTACACCAACAGCCATACCAGAAAAGTGTGTTTGGAGTAAGAAAGAAAAAGACATTATATACTGTGCGATACCTAGAGAAAACATATCTGGAAACAGTTTAACTTCTTGGTATCAAGGTTTTACATCTTTCACTGATGATATATGGAAGTACGACACAAAAAACAACATCTCTGGAATAATAGAGAACTTGTCAGAGGATAGTGGGGTATCGATAGACGCAATAAAACCAATACTATCAGACAACGAACAATACCTAATATTTATAAACAAAACGGATAACTCTCTTTGGAGTTTGGACCTTTTAAAATAACTAGATAACAGAAACTTTTTTGTGATACTTTCTCTTTATGTATATCTCCTGACCTATAGCAAAAAGATTGCTTGTTATAAGATACAGAGCAATCGCTCCAGAGATAATATATCCGACATAAGCCATAACTAGGGGTAGTATATACTTCATATTCAAGAAAAAGGCTTTTGCTATATCATCTTTGTTTTCACCAGACGGTGCTCCAGCAGAATATATAGTCTGAAAATATGTTGTTATACCAACCAAAACAGCTAGAGTAAGACTCTTGCCAGAGATGTCTATAATCCCTAAAAACATCATATTTACAACAGCTGGCGCTGAAACAAAAGAGTATAGGAGTGTTGTGTCTATTTTAGGAAGACCTGATTTAAGAAACACCCTATAAAGACCTATCAGTAGGGGAAACTGTATAAGGATTATGAGTATGCTAGCAAAAGGGTTTATACCGTGCTCTTTGTAGTATTCCATCTGACGTCTAGCGTGCTCTTCTTTGTTATCTTTATGTTTTTCTTTTATCTCGTTTAAAGCTTTTTCGTGACTTTTCATCTCTAGTTGAGATTTAGACATTTTTATAGACAAAGGAAGCATCAACATTTTTACTATTATTGTAAAAATAATAATGATGACGCCAGCATCAAAAAAGGGGAGTAGGTGCATCAAAAAAATCAGACCGTTGTATAGTGGGACAGATATAATAGTGTGAAAAAAAGATGACATTTGGTTATTTTAGCACATGTGACTGCGAAAGTAACCCAAAAACCTCTTTTGAAAGTAGTTCAAAAGACACCTTATCTGATCCTTTTTTAAAAGAAAACAAAACCATAAAATCTGGCTCTATTTTGTCTAGAATGTTAGATAATATAGAGTAACCGCGTCTTCTTAGTTTATTTCTATCTACAGCATTTTTTGCCACCTTTTTTGAAACGGAGAAAGAAAAACGGCTATCTGTAGGCTTATTTTTGGTTTTATCGAAAAATACGTAAGCTAAAAAGTGTTGAGAATTATACCTTTTACCTTGACCTAAAACATAAAAAAACTCCTTTCTTGAGATCCTTCTCTTTTTATGGAGCATAGTTGCTAGTAGTAACTAAACTGTACTAAGTTTTGCTCGGCCTTTTCTGCGTCGTCTAAGTAGTGTGTTTCTACCTGTTTTTGTTTTACTTCTAACTAGAAATCCGTGAGCTTTTGCTCTTTTTCTCTTTTTTGGTTGGTATGTTTGTGACATTGTTTTTGTGTTTTAACTAAGACTACTACTCACAGGTTATACACATATTACTAACATATTCCTAAGTTTTTAACAAGTACTATACTTTTTTCTTTCATATATAATGTAAGCCATGATAGACAACAAAAAACTCTGGGATAGTGTTTTAGTTGAGATGGAACTTAACCTCTCTAAACCAAACTTTAACACATGGTTCAAAGATACCTCTATCGCGAGACAAGAAGATGGTGCAGTTTATCTAGGTGTACCTAACACATTTGTTCAGGATTGGCTCGGTAGTAAGTTCCACAACCTTATATTAAAGGCTTTGAGAAGTATTTCTCCAAACATCCAGTCTCTACACTACGTTATTTTAAAAGACGATAACAGAGAAAAACAAAATATAGAAAAAGCACCTCAAATAACCAAGGAACTGCCTATACAGGACACTTATATAAACAAAGAAGACAACCTAAACCCTAGGTACACATTTGAAACGTTTGTTGTTGGGCCTTTTAACGAGTTTGCTCATGCTGCATCTCAAGCTGTTATAAAAAAACCTGGAATAGTTTATAACCCTCTTTTTATATACGGTGGTACAGGTCACGGAAAAACACACCTTATACAAGCAGTAGGGAACTATCTGAAAAACTCTAACAGAAAAGTTTTTTACACTACATCAGAGAAGTTTTCTCAAGAACTAATAAACGCTATACAACTCAACAAACCAAACTTTTTCAAAGAAAAATACAGAAAGTATGATGTTTTAATAATGGATGATGTTCAGTTTTTTTCTGGTAAAGCAAAAACTCAAGAAGAACTATTTCATCTTTTTAACCACCTATACGACAACAACAAACAAATCATCTTTTCATCAGATAAACATCCTAGCCTGATACAAGACTTGGAAGAAAGACTAAAATCACGTTTTAGTGCTGGAATGATTGTTGATATACCAACTCCTGATAACGAGTCACGTGCAGCCATAATAAAATCCAAATCAAACACCAGTCAGTTTCCTTTATCTAAAGAAATTATTGATTTTCTAGCTTATTCTGTTACAGGGAACATAAGAG
>JBEBJM010000014.1:0-10002 GCA_040079895.1 Nitrospira sp. | reverse complement strand
GTAATGAATCTAGTAGATACGGTTACAAAAAACTTTAAAGTTTCTCAAAAGTTTTATGAAGTAAAAAAGAAAATACTTGGAATCGATAAAATGTACTATGCAGATAGGTCTGCTTCTGTGGGGGAGATAAGAAAAAAGATATCTTTCGAAGAGTCTTACAATATTTTAAAAGATTTGTTCTACTCGGTAGATCCAAAGTTTGGAGAAATACTAGAGAGGTTTGTTTCCTCTGGACAGGTGGATGCTTTTCCTAAGGTTGGCAAAAGAGGTGGGGCGTACTGTTCTGGAAACTTCAAATCTCCAACATATGTTCTTTTGAATCATGTTGATTCGCCGAACTCACTTTCTACTTTTGCTCACGAAATGGGTCATGCCATACATACCGAATTCTCTAAGTCACAACCAGTAATGTATCGAGGCTATTCAACTTCAACAGCAGAGGTTGCTAGTACTTTGTTTGAGACTTTTCTTTTCTATGACAGATTTGAAAAAATGACAGATGAAGAAAAAGTGGTCGCTCTTCATGACAAAATCCAAGACGATGTCGCAACTATTTTCAGACAAATAGCATGTTTCAACTTTGAAACAGATATGCACAACACAGTTAGACAAAAAGGTCATGTCTCTTCCGAAGAGTTTGCTTTGATGATGAACAAGCACATGAAAAGTTATATAGGAGACCTAGAATCTACTGATAAAGACGGATACTTCTTTGTTGGCTGGCCACACATAAGATACTTTTTCTATGTTTACTCGTATGCTTTTGGACAAATAACTAGTAAAGCTCTTTATGAAAAATATAAAGAAGATAAAACCTATGTAGAGAAAATTAAAAAGTTTCTTTCCGCTGGTGGTTCTATGAGTCCAGAAGATATTTTCAAATCTATTGGTGTTGACCTAACAAAACCTGATTTCTTTAAAAAGGGGATAGAGAGTGTAGAGAGAGACATAAAACTATTGGAAAAGTTGGTTGGTAAAAAGTAATAAACAAATTAATAATGATTTTGAGACCGCATAAATCGCTGGTGCAATTTTGCTTAAGCTCGGCGCTCTAAGAAAACAATCTCCTTGATACGTAGCCTTCTCGCAAACTCGCCAGGAATACCTGTGCTCAAACAATGCTTCAGGCTTACTTTATCTTTGTCGTTGTTTTCTAAACCGCCTGCGTGGTCTAAAAATCATTATTAATTTGTTTCTCAAAAAGTCCTTATTTTAAGGGCCTTTTTTAATGTTTAGAAAAGAAAATAGAAAAATGCTTGACTTATTTTATATAATGTGATAGAGTTATATGTAGAAAGTGAGGAATCCCACACTGTAGCCTTGCGGACCCCTAGGGTACGCGGGCAACCGACAGGTGGAGACTGCTCAGGCGCATGTCTCGCCATAAACACCATCGAGGGCTAACCTTGTAGGTGGAGGCGGGGATACACATCGCATATGGCCACGCCATAAGTCAGTAATTTGAACTTTGTGCGACGGTTTCGCGACGTGTAAGCCAGGGAGAGGAAGTCCTCACGTTCTACTGGGCCCGAGTGTGCTAACAACACACCGGGCTCTTTTTCTTATACAAAAATTTCTCTTTAATTTTTTGGATTTTTATGTAATTATAGAGGGGATGAACTCATCTGAAATTCGCCAAAGGTTTTTAACATTTTTTGAGAAAAGGGATCACACTATTATCCCTTCTGCCTCTTTGGTTCCAGAAAACGACCCATCTGTTTTGTTCAACACTGCTGGTATGCAACCTCTTGTTCCTTATTTACTAGGACAGACTCATCCTGCTGGCAAAAGACTGGCTGATGTACAAAAATGCGTTAGAACAAACGACATCGACGAAGTTGGTGACAATACCCATCTTACTTTTTTTGAAATGCTCGGTAACTGGTCTCTAGGAGACTACTGGAAAGAGGATTCTATAAACTGGAGTTATGAGTTATTAACTTCCAAAGAGGAGGGTTTTGGATTGGATCCGCAGAGACTTTACGTTACTTGTTTTGAGGGTGATGAGAACGCTCCAAAAGATGAAGAGTCTGCAGAAATATGGAGAAAAATATTTGAGAAAAATGGTGTTACTGGAGAGAGAATCTATTTTAGACCAAAAGAAAAAAATTGGTGGAGTGCAGGAGAAAACGGCCCATGTGGTCCAGATACAGAAATGTTTTATGATCTAACAGGAAGACTGGATAGTGGTATGACACTCGAGAGATATTTAGAAGCTGATGAAAGTCAGGAGGTTGTTGAGATTTGGAATAACGTTTTTATGGAGTTTCTTGCAAAGGACGGCAAGGTGGTTGGTAAGCTAGAGAACAGAAACGTGGATACGGGTGCAGGATTTGAAAGACTTGTTGCTGTTATACAAGAAAAGAAATCCGTTTTTGACACAGATATTTTCTGGCCACTTCTAATACCTCTCAAACACCTGTCAGAAAATGAAAAAACTTTACGTATTATTGCGGATCACGTAAGAACATCTGTCTTTATGATTAATGATGGAGTTTTTCCTTCCAACACTGACAGAGGTTATATCTTACGACGACTTTTGAGAAGAGCTTTCATTCATATTAGAAAAATCAATGAAGACATAGAGGGTATGTTGGATGTCGTAAACAGTGTTGTTGGTCATATAAGTTATAGAGGGGTTTATAGTTTTGATACAAACAATATAAAAGATGTAATAACAAAAGAAATAGAAAAGTTCAAAAAAACCCTAGAAGACGGAGAGAAAGCTTTTGAAAAAGGCGAGGACCCTTTCATACTTTTTACAACATACGGTTTTCCTTTTGAAGTTACAAAAGAGCTAGCAAAAGAAAAAGGAGTAGAGATAGACGAAGGAAAGTTTCAAGAACAATTCAAAGAACATCAAGAACTTTCACGAGCTGGATCAGAACAAAAGTTTAAAGGGGGATTGGGTGGAACGGGAGAAATGGAGACAAAATATCACACAACAACACATTTGCTTCACCAAGCTCTCAGGGACATTTTGGGAGACTCTGTACAGCAAAAAGGTAGCAACATTACCTCCGAGAGACTTCGTTTTGACTTCACTTTTGAAAGAAAAATGACAGATGATGAGAAGGCGCGTGTTGAAGAAACTGTTAATGAAAAAATAAAACTAAAACTTCCTGTAAAAAAAGAAGTTATGAAAAAAAGTGATGCTGAAAGAACTGGCGCACTGCATTTCTTTGGTGACAAATACGGCGACGAAGTAAATGTTTATTATATTGGCGACAGTCTGGACAGTGCATACTCAAAAGAGTTTTGTGGAGGACCTCATGTAGAAAACATAGGAGACTTGGGTGTGTTCAAAATCCGAAAAGAAGAAGCTGTATCCGCCGGAGTTCGGCGCATAAAAGCTGTTTTGAGCTAGATTTTCCCCTAGCTACTATATTCTAGCTACTATATACTATTGTTATGTCTATTTTGCCTTTTTTCGAAGAAAAACAAGAAGAAGTCTCGTTACTTATAGATATTGGAAACGGTAGCATCGGCGGGGCTTTTGTTTTATGGAAAAAGGGGAAAATCCCAAATATTCTCTACAATGTTAGACTGCCTTTTGTAATAACAGAAGACACTGACTCGTCAAAACTCATCCAAGGTATGGATGCTCTACTGGAGCAGATACTAGACCTCATAATGGACAAAGGTTTTACCGCTGACTTCTGGAAAAAACGCCAGAAAAAACTAGCTTCTATATTGGTTTCTTTTTCTGCGCCTTGGTTTGCATCCAGAACAAAAAACATACACATAGTTGAGGAAAAACCTTTTACTGTTACTTCTGCATTTTTAGATAGCATTATGGATAAAGAAGAAATACTCTTTAAAGACGAGTTGAAAAAAATAAGTCCAGAGTCTAGCTTTGTTGTAATAGAAAAAAGTATAGTCCATACAAAAATAAACGGCTACGCGCTAGACCAAAGTGTCGGCAAAAAAACAAAAATATTAGACTTGTCTATTTGCCTTTCTGTTGTGGCAAAAAATATAGTAGAAAAAGTAGATAAAACAGTATCAAAACATATAAACATACCGAAGGAAAAAATATTCTTTCATTCTTTTCCCTTGATATCTTTTACTGTACTCCGTGATATGTTTCCGGGGATATCTGACTTTATTATGATAGACGCTACATCTGAAATAGTAGAGATGACCGTTGTTCGAGATGGCGTGATAGACGAAACAGTTTCTTTCCCTTATGGTAGAAACTTTGTTGTTAGAGAGATAGCAAGAACTCTAAACGTACCGAACGAAGTGGCACTATCTACACTACATATGTATAACGAAAACAAAGCGAACGATCTGACTGTAAATAACGTTCAGGATGTTTTGGTAAACATAGAAAAGAAATGGTCAGAAGGTTTAGATAAAGCATTCGGTCAACTCATAGACAAAACTTCTATACCAAAAAGAGCATACATCACCGCAGATGCCGATGTGGCTGGTGTTTTTATGGATTTCCTAAAACTGCCAAAAGGGGACTCCACATCCGATTTTAGAAAAAATCTAAGTGTTGTACATCTAAACCACGACAGACTTTCTGATCTCTATGAGACAAACCCTACAAACAAACAGGATGAGTTTGTTGCCCTTCTTTCTATTTTTTATAACAAAATGAGGAATCAGGTATTTTAAAAATATAATTTATTGGGCTAATTATAAACACTTTTTGTTTGCATGTACCTTTTTTTGAGTTACAATATACATAAATGAAGAAAAAAATTGTTCAAGATGTAATACCTCCTAAAAAATCTATACGCAATATAGAGTTAGACTATAAAACTAAAAACGTATCTGAAAACAAGATCGAAGAGGTTACCCCAAAAGAGGTAGTAAAACCAAAATCTGGAACTCGATCTATTAGACGTATAGATGACAGCTTTGAAAAAAGACTTTCAGAAAACCAAGAGGCTCCTATGGTAATAGAAGCGGTTCCACCTAGACAGATGACAGACTCTGTTAGAGAAACTGCGACAGTTTCAACACCGCCGACTCCGCCAGCTCCACCCAAAACCCCTTTGTACACATATGAGTACGATGGTCCAAAAAAAAGATCAAAAAAGTTAATGTACATATCTTTGGGTGTATTAGTTTTAGTTATTGCTTTCGGTATCTCTGCAATGTTCAAAAGTGCCACAATAAAAATAACACCTAAACAAGAAACAGAAACTTTGAATGCAACCTTTAGTGCAAAAAAGGACCCTATAAAAAACGAACTTGGTTTCCAAGTTGTTACAATAACTAAAGATGTTGAAAAAACCACCGTACCAACAGGTGAAGAAAAAATAGAAAAAAAGGCCACTGGAAAAGTTATACTTTATAACAACTACAGCACAACCCCTCAAAAACTTCTGGTTAACACTAGATTAGAAACACCAGAAAGGCTGATATTTAGACTACAAACTGCTGTCACCATACCTGGCAAAACAACAAAAGATGGCAAGTCTGTAGCTGGGAGTGTTGAGGTTTCAGTCATAGCTGATTCAGTAGGAACCAACTACAACATAGGGCTGAAAGATTTTACCATAGTAGGTTTCAAGGGTGATCCAAAATACAACACTGTTTATGGAAGATCAAAGACTCCTATGACTGGCGGATTCTCTGGTGTACAAAAAACAGTAGGTAAAGATGCTCTAGAAAAGATAGATAAAGAACTAGAAGTCTCTCTCAAAGAGGAATTGTCAAAAAACATAACCTCTCAAATACCTGCGAACTTTGTTTTGTACAAAGATAGCCTTTCTTACAACCTAGAGCCAAGTGCTATATCTGACAGTAGTGCAACTGGTGTTGTAATAAAAAAGAGAGGAGAAGCTAATGCTGTGATTTTTGACAAAGGTATTCTAACAAGAAACATTTTATCAAAAATCGCTCCAGCAATAACAGACAATGTAATAATAATATCCAACCTAGATTCTATAAACTTTAGTTATGCAACAGGTACACCTGCTAACCCAGATCTAAACAAACCTATAAACTTCACACTAAAAGGTGACGCAAAACTCGTATGGAGTTATGACGAAAACAAGCTAAAAAGTGAGCTTTTGGGCCTCTCAAAGAAAAACGCAATGACTATTATATCTTCTTATAAGTCTATAAATGAGGCTTGGATCGAGACTCGACCTTTCTGGAATCAGACCATACCAAAAGACCCAAAAAAGGTCACTTTAACTAACACTTTAAACCAGCCATAAACAAGCCTAGAATATGGGTTGACTAAATAGGGCTTATTCTGTTACCATAGAACTCGCTCATCAAATTGTAATGCAAGACCAGAACAAAAAAGATAACGCTATTGGTGCACAGGTCGTAGAGACTTTGCCTAATACTATGTTCAGGGTAAAAAGAGATGATAACGGTGAGGAGATGCTCACATATCTCTCTGGCAAAATGAGGCTCCATAAAATAAGGGTTTTGATAGGCGACAGGGTAACTGTTGAGATAGATCCTTATGGTGGAAAGGGCAGAATAGTAAAAAGAGGTTAAAAAATGAAAGTAAAATCTTCAGTAAAAAAAATGTGTTCAGAATGCCAAGTAGTCCGAAGAAAGGGCTATGTTTACGTTGTATGCAAAGCTAATGCCCGCCACAAACAAAGACAAGGATAGAATTAAGAATAAAGAAGTTAGAATAAAGAATCAAAAAAATGAGAATACTAGGAATCACACTACCAGAAAATAAAAGAATCGAGATTGGTCTAACAGTCCTCTATGGTATTGGACGACCTTTGGCTCATACTATTTTGGACAAAGCAGGAGTTGAATACAGTCTAAAACCAAAAGACATTACAGTTGCTCAAGAAAACGCTATCAGAAAAGAAATCGAGAGTATCAAAATCGAGGGAGACCTAAAGCGAGAAGTTGCTGGAAACATAAAAAGACTGAAAGATATAAAAACTTATCGAGGTAGCCGTCATATGAGAGGACTTCCTTCTCGAGGCCAGAGAACAAAGACAAACTCTAGAACAAGAAGAGGAAACGTAAGAAACACTGCAGGAACAGGACGAAAGACAGCTGATAAGAAATAATAAAAAAAATAACACTGAATAATATGGGTAAAAAACGAATAGTAAAAACAGAAGGTGCAGAAGGGGAGTCAAAATCTTCTCCTGTTGCAACTGTATCCAAAAAGAAAGTAGAGGTTGGAACTCTATATATTCAGTCAACATACAACAACACTCAAATCGTCCTAACAGACAGTAAGGGTAACGTTCTAGCAACATCTTCTAGTGGAGCTATAGGTTTCAAGGGCGCAAAAAAAGGTACTCCTTTTGCAGCTGCAAAGGTTGGGGAAATTATCGGAGCAAAAGCTGCAACTATGGGAATGAAAGAAGCTTCTGTTGTAGTAAAAGGGGTTGGATCTGGTCGTGAGTCAGGTATAAGAGGCTTTATTGGAAAAGGAATCAATATAAACTCAATCAAGGATGTTACACCTGTCCCACATAACGGACCAAAACCAAAGAAACCAAGACGAGTTTAGAATCATTATTCGTAATTCTTAATTCATTATTCAATCCACATGATAACAGGACCAAAATACAAAATAGCACGACGCCTAGGAGCACCAATATTTGAGAAAACTCAAACTCAAAAATACGCTCTTCACCTAGAAAGAAAGGGTAAAAAGAAAGGCTTTTCAAAAGCAAAGACAGAGTATGGTCTTCAGCTTAACGAAAAACAAAAAGCTAGATTTATTTATGGTCTTTCAGAAAAACAATTTTCAAACTACGTTAAAGAAGCTCTAGCTAAAAAATCAGCAAAGACACCGGAGACCATATACCAGTTCCTAGAAACAAGACTAGACAGTGTTATATACCGACTAGGCTTTTCAAGCACTAGAGGCGGAGCAAGACAAATAGTTTCTCATGGCCACATCACAGTAAACGGAAAAAGAGTAAACATCCCATCTCTAAGAGTCTCTTTGGGCGACAAAATCGAGATAGCAAAACGATCTACACAAAAACCTCTATTTGCAAACTTGGATGAAAAAATCAAAAACGTTACTGTGCCATCTTGGATAAAGTTTGACGCTGTAAAGAAGGTTGCCGAAATCCAAGGAATGCCAGTTTTGGTCAAAAGCGAGAATATGTTTGACCTAAATACAGTAATCGAGTTTTATAGTCGTTAAGTATTGATTTTTTAATGGATTTAGTGTATATTATTATTCGCTTTATATTTTAACTTTATAACACATTTTTTATGTCTGACTACACAATCGTATTGCCTTCAAAACCAAAAATTGTATCAGAGGTTGATTTTGCTGGATCATATGAGATCGATGGTCTTTACCCTGGATACGGACATACTCTAGGCAACTCACTACGAAGAATCATCCTATCTAGTTTACCAGGATGTGCTATCACAGCAGTAAAAATCGAAGGCATAGACCACGAGTTTTCTGTTATTCCAGGTGTAAAAGAGGACGCTATCACTATCCTTTTGAACCTAAAGAAGGTCAGACTAAACATTGTTTCAGATGAGCCACAAACTCTTACTCTAAAAGTAAAAGGTGTAAAAGAAGTAACTGCTGGAGATATAAAAGTTTCTGGTGGAGTTACTATTTTGAACCCAGAACAAATAATTGCGACTCTTACAGATAAAAGTGCAGATCTAAACGTAGAAATCACAGCTGAAAAAGGTCTAGGTTTCGTTTCAAAAGAAGTTCTAGAAAAAAACCGAGTTGATATCGGACAAATAACTCTTGATGCTATCTTTACTCCAGTTAGACGAGTTAGTTATGAAGTTGAAAACATGCGTGTTGGAGACAGAACAGATTTCAACAGACTAAAAATCTTTATCGAAACAGATGGAACTATAACCCCAAAAGAGGCTCTAGAGAAATCTATCGAAACAATGATAAACCAGCTAAAAGCAATAGTTGGTTTCAAAGAAGAGGATGTTCTAACTCCTAGTTCTCACAAAGAAGAAGTAAAAGAGTCTGCTGTAGATGAGGATTCTCTAAAGACACGTATTGAGACTCTAAACCTTTCTGCTAGAACACTTAACTCCCTAGCAAACGCAAACATCCGAACAGTTGGAGGTCTTGCTAGAAAGAAAGAAAAAGATATTCTAGAAATAGAAGGTATGGGAGCAAAAGGTTTAACAGAAATAAAAGAAATGTTGGCTACTTTTGGTATAACATTAAAGTAAGCTTGATTTAATTACAGAAAAACATGAACCACCACAAAACAACAAGAAAGTTTGGACGAGAAAAGAAAGTTAGAGATGGACTTATGAAGTCTTTGGCTCTTTCTCTTGTTGTAAAAGGTAAAATAAAAACAACAGACGCAAAAGCTCGAGAACTACGACCTATGGTAGAAAAAATGATAACAAAAGGCCGTCTAGGAACAGTTGCTGCTCGAAGATCACTTGTTTCTGAAGTTGGAGTTATCGGAGCAGAGAAAATCGTAAAAGATATTTCTCCAAAATACGCTGATCGAAAAGGTGGATATACTCGTATTACAAAGTTGCCAGCACGAGTTTCAGATGGTAGTCTTATGGCTGTTATAGAGTTAGTATAAAAATATATGAAATACACACTAGACGCAGAAAACAAAAAAATCGGACGAGTAGCAACAGAAGCTGCTGTGTATTTGATGGGCAAAAATACTCCTGATTTTAAAAGAAACTCTATCCCAAACATAGAGGTGGAGATCAAAAACGCATCAAAAGCTGATATCGACGAGAAAAAACTAAAAGTAAAAACATACAGTCGATACACTGGCTACCCAGGAGGTTTGCGACAGCCAACTATGGAACAGGTTATAGCTAAAAAGGGCTATGGTGAACTTTTCAAAGAAGCTGTTTTGGGCATGCTTCCAAAAAACAAACTTCGATCAAAGATGATGAATAATTTAACAATTACAGAATAACCATATGGAAAAAGCATCTGACAGATACATAGAGACAGTAGGACGCCGAAAGACAGCTGTGGCTCGAGTGCGTATAACTCCTAGTTCAAAAAACCATATTTTAGTAAACGAAAAAGAGTTGGACTCTTATTTCCCAATAAAAGAA
>JBEBJM010000013.1:0-10241 GCA_040079895.1 Nitrospira sp. | reverse complement strand
ACATAGTCATGAAAGATGCTTCTAGGTATCCCGCCTTCTCACCGTACGGACTGGGTGGATGATGTATCTTGCATTCCTCGACCGACTTCTGTCCGTACTTCTTCATGTATTCATCGAGATCGATGCCGTTGGTTCTCATCAGTCTCGGAACGAGAGATTCCACCCCCATGGAGACACCACTCTGAACCATGAGGCAGACGAGCAAAACAACAGTGACAAAAACTAGAGTGAGAAAAAGGCCTGCGAGCAGTCTCATTTTGCCCCCTCCTGGTTAACGTATCTTTTTTTAGTCTAGCATATTTTATGGATAACAAAAAACTCCGGACGGGAGTTTTTTGTTAAAAATTATTTTTATATTTAAAAGCTATAACTTTAGATCGTTCATAGCTTCGTCTAGAGACTTACTAACTGGTGTTGATTTTACCTCTTTCATTCCACCAGCTGGTTCGTTTATCTTTAGGTTCACACGAGCGTTGTTTTTCATTCCAACAACACGTAACAATGTTCTAATAGCTTTTGCTGTATTACCCTCTCGGCCGATTATTTTACCCATATCAGCCTGATTTACATCTAGAGTCATCAAAACACCCATCTCGTCTACTGTTCTTGTGATCTTAACATCATTAGGATTTTCAACGAGAGCTTTTATAACAAAATCCAAAAATTGTACATCTTGTTCCATATCAGTTCATCAGTTAATTGTAATGCCTTACAGAATAATTATAACAATACGAAATAAACTTCGTCAACGAACTTATGCAGTTGCTTCTACTGGAGTTTCTTCTGCTACTGGTGTAGCTGGAGTTGCTGTTGCCTCTTCTACAGCTGGAGCTTCTGCAGGAGCCTCTTTTACTGGAGCTTTTTTCAAAGGAAGGTTGTTTAGCTTCTTTCCAGATATAACTTTTTTATCAATAAGTAGGTTGTGTACTGTAGTACTAACCTGTGCACCTTTTGAAATCCAGTGAGTTATTCTATCGTTCTTTAGCTCTGCCTTCTCTCCGTGACGAGCATCAAAACTACCTAAAACTTCAATAGATTTTCCACTTCTTGTAGGGTTTTTTGAGTCAGTCAAAACAAGCCGGTATGATGGCTCGTGTATTCTTCCTACTCTCTGTAATCGTATTTTTAACATGATGGACATAGTAACAAAACTTATGTAAATGGTCAAATTGGTCGCAATCTGCTAGAATGCCGGTATGGGAAAAGAGAAACTAACTGGGCCAATAGCCATAACCACAAAAGGTGTTGGTTTTTTTGATATAGAAGGACGAGAAGACAGTATCGAGATACAACCACAGTACGTAAACAGAGCTTTCCACGGAGATATTGTTGAGATTTCCCTTACAGGTGAAAAAATAAAAAACCGCGCACAAGGAAAAGTTGAAAAAATAATAAAAAGAGCTAGAGAAGAATTTGTGGGAGTTATAGAAAAACAGGATGGCAAAACTTTTGTTACTCCAGACGACAAAAGAATGTACGTGGATATTTTCTTGAACGAAGATGCGGACGTAAGCGAAGGGCAAAAAGTTTTAGTAAAAATAGCTGACTGGAATACTCTAAAAGGCGAAGTCCTAAAAGTCATCGGCCAAAAAGGTGAAAACAACGCCGAAATGGAGTCTATTGTTTTGGAAAAAGGTTTCAGAATAGAGTTTCCACACGACGTAGAAAAAGAATCAGAAGATATTCTGTCGAGATACAAATCAACTTTTGATAAGGAAGTAAAAAATCGTCGAGATATGAGAGGCACAACCACTATGACTATCGACCCTCTTGAAGCCAAAGACTTTGACGATGCTATCTCTTTTAAAGATCTCGGTGACAACAAATACGAAATCGGAGTCCACATAGCAGATGTCTCCCATTTTGTAACTCCGGGAACATCTCTCGATCGTGAAGCAGAAAAAAGAGGTTTGTCTGTTTATTTAGTAGACAGAACTATACCGATGCTCCCAGAAATACTCTCTAACGATCTCTGTTCTCTAAACCCAAACGAGGACAAACTAACTTTTTCTGCAGTTTTCAAAATGAACGGTAGTGGTGAAGTTTTGGAAGAATGGTTTGGTAGAACAGTTATACACAGTGATAGACGTTTTACATACGAAGACGCTCAAAAAGTTATAAACGGCGAGATGGATGGTCCTTTTAGAGTGGAACTTTTGAAACTACGAGAAATCGCTCAGATACTAGAAAAAAAGAAAACAAACAACGGAGCGATGGTTTTTGAAACAGAAGAAGTAAAGTTTGAACTAGACCCAACAGGAAAACCTATCCGTGTCTACAAAAAGAGCCGACTAGAGAC
Organism: Nitrospira sp.; assembly: GCA_040079895.1. Lineage (GTDB taxonomy): Bacteria > Patescibacteriota > Minisyncoccia > Phycocordibacterales > DATDWN01 > C7867-006. The sequence goes on along the minus strand of JBEBJM010000013.1, from coordinate 7,942 downwards.
GCACAAACTAGTTGAGGAGTTTATGCTTTTGGCCAACCGCGCTGTAGCAAAATATATTTTTATGTCTCAAAACCAAGACATCCTAAAAAAAGGTTCACAATCAGTTTACAGAATACACCCGAAACCAGATACCGATCGAATACAAAACCTAGCTGTATTTCTAAAAGCTATGGGTTTTGATTTGAAAAACAAAGATGGTGCTGTAACGTCTCGAGACCTGAACGCTCTTCTTTCTGAAGTAAAAGGAACACCAAACGAAGAACTAATAAACACCGCTGTTATCCGTAGTATGGCCAAAGCAACATACTCCACAAAAAACATCGGGCATTTTAGTTTGGCTTTTGCATATTACACACACTTTACTTCACCTATCCGAAGATACCCAGACGTACTAGTTCATCGTTTTCTAGAAAGAGAGTTAAAGGGTGGAAAGATAGAGCAGAACGAATACGAAAAATACGAAAAGCTTTGTTTGGAATCAAGCGAGCTTGAGAAAAAAGCGTCCGACGCAGAAAGAGCTTCAATAAAATACAAACAAGTTGAATATATGCTAGATCATGTCGGAGAAGAGTTCGAGGGAATTATCACTGGTGTTGCAGAGTTTGGTGTATATGTTGCTGAAAAAGAAACAAAATGTGAAGGTATGATAAAAATCAGAGATTTGGGAGACGACTTCTTCTCACTGGATGAAAAAAACTACACAATCAAAGGTGAAAAAACTGGAAAGAAGTTTACACTAGGAGACGCTATAAAGTTCAAAGTCGTTTCTGCTGATATGGAAAGAAGAGTTTTGGATTACGCACTAGTTGGGTAATTTACTTTTTATTATAAAATGGTAGTATATTAAACAGAGGGGGGTACGCTAGTGTCCGAACGAAAAGAAACGATGATAGTCAGGCAAGTCGAGTTCGGCGTTCGTGCGCTACTGTTTTCTGAAGCAAAACGTCTGGGCCTTGAGCCCAAGACTGACCCTCGTGACCGAGAGGTCACAATTACAGATAACAATGGAAGGGCTTTGACGGTCGTATTGGACGACTGACTCCCTCTCCTCCTCACGGGCGACGCACAAGCGTCGCCCGATTTATTTTAAAAAACAAAAAGAGCCTCACGAAACTGCCGTGGGGCTCTTTCATACAGAACATATCATCTGGGTAATCCTAGTGGACCAGCTCACTGACAGGACAAGTGATCATAACTTGATCAATAGAATCTTCTTCAGGACCATCAATGGCAAAACCAACCAGCTCGTCCACGGAGTAACTAGAGATTTTGCCACATTCCACACATTCCATGGTCATGATGATCCCGCCACAGTTGTGACACTTAACACCAGAAGTTACACTCATGATGATTAGCCTCCTGCCAATATTGTACCACGACTACTTTGCCACCTGAACCGCTTCATCAAAAGCAACAGACAGTAGTTTTGATCCCCCACCAAGTCCCATAGTTACTCCGTACAAAATACCAGCTCGAGACATTGTCTCTCTGTTATGAGTTATAACTATAAGCTGTGACCTGTGTGATAGATTTTCAACCATGTCGGCATATTTTTTAGAATTTGCTTCGTCGAGTGCGGCATCTGTTTCATCCAAAATAATAAAAGGTGGCGGGTTAACTTGAGAAATAGCGAACAAGAGAGCGATGGATGTCAGTGCTCTTTCTCCACCAGAGAGCATCATTAGGCCTTTAACTTTTTTCTTCGGTAAACTGACTTCGATATCAATGCCGTCGGAGCTATCGCCCTCAGATGTTAAGGGTTCACCGTCGCTGGTAGTAAAATCTTCTTCCTCAAGTAATAAATCAGTATCTCTTTTCTTTTTTACTGGCGCGGAAACTGAAAGGTGTGCCTCGCCTCCTCCAAACATCAAAGCAAAGTATTCTTTGAATTGAGAATTTATTTTATCCAAACCATTTTTGAACTCGACTCCAAGTCGAACATCCAAATCAGCGATAAGTTCTGTAAGAGATTGTGCTGACTTTTCTAAATCCGATAGTTCCCTCTCCAAAAACGAATCTCTTTCTGTAGCTTCGTTATACTCCTTTAGGATATCAGTACCAACGCCACCTCCAGAATCTTCTAGTCGGATCTTCACTTTTTCTATTTTTCTTCGGCGTTCTTCTTGGTTTACTCTTGGTTCATTAAAATCAAAAGAAAGATTTGAAAACTGTAGTACGTGAGTTCCGAGCAAATGTCCGAGCTCTGTTACTTCACGTTTAAAATCCTCCTTTACGATATGAAGACTATCCTCCAAAGATTTTATGTCATGTATTTTTAGACGGACTTCTTGTGCTTCAGACATTATCCGGAAAACCGCCTTTTCTGCATCTCTGTTTGAATCTTTTTCTTTTTCTATTTGGATTTTTAAGTTGTTATATCTTTCACCCAAAGTGTTTTCTTCTTTTTTTATTTTCTCCAAAGATTCTTCTATTTGTTTTTTGGAAGCTTTTAGGTTTTCAATATCTTTATGCGCGTCAGAGAGAAGCGACATGTCGACTTTTTCTTTGTTGTGATCGATAAAGTTTGAAAGCAGGACGGAAACTTCATCGAGAGCTTCGAGTAAAAGTTCTATCTTTCCACTTTCTTTTGCTTTTTTAATTTTTTCATCTATTTTTACAGAAAGTTCCTCCACGGAAACCAAAGTTACAGTTTTGTGTTCTATAGAATGCGCAACTTCTTCTTGTTTTTTAACCATTTTCACCAAAGAAGTTACTTCGCCATCGAGCCTACCAAGGTCTTGAAAAAGTTTATCTTTTTGATCACGAACCTTGTGTAAATCATTTTCAAGCTGAATAAGCTCTTCACTTTTTTCGTCTTTATTTTTTGCTTTCTCCAAAATAGATTTTGCTTTTTCTAACTCACCATCTAGTTCTTTTTCTTTTTCCACCAACGGATGTTTGTTTTTGTGTATTTCGTCTTCTTTGGTTTTTATATATTCCTCCTCACGTCGTAAATACTCCAAAGCCTCTCGTGTTAACTCTTCTTTCATTTCTATTGCCTTCTCAACTTTTTCAACTTGTTTCTTTAAAAACTTTATATGAGGTGTTATTTCTCTTCTTAGAGACTGGACCTGTTTTATGTTTTCCTTAGTTTTCTCCAGTTTTTTCTCGCTCTCGTTTTTCTTGTATTGATACATCTTCAAACCTAAAGCGTCCTCTATCATACTTTTTCGCTCTTTTATGCTGGCGTTCAAAATACGATCAGCTTCACCTTGTGAAATAATATGATGTCCAGAAGAACCTATATGAGCCGAAGCTAAAAGTTCAACAACATCCCTCAAACGAACCTGTGAGCCGTTTATAAGATACTCGTTAACAGAGTCACGATGAACAACTCTCTCTATCGTCACTGTATCAAAATCAACAGGCAAAAACTTTGAGCTGTTATCAAAAACAACTTTGACAGACGCTCTGTTTGCTCTCGGCAAATCCCCTGCTCCGTTAAAGATAAGATCTTCACCTTTTTTACCACGCAGACTTTTTATCGACTGCTCGCCCAAAACAAACCGAAACGCTTCGGCAATGTTAGATTTTCCAGATCCGTTTGGTCCAACAATAGCAGAGACTTTTGAGTTGAAAGTAAGCTCTGCTTTTTTTGCAAAAGATTTAAAACCAGATAGTTCAATGGATTTGAGATACATATTTAAATAGTATAACAAATACTCAAAAATTTTATGAGTACTAATTCCAACCTCGTACCTGAAGTGCTCCTCGTGCAGCTTTTTGTTCTGCGTCCTGTTTAGAATCACCCTCACCAGTTGCGATCAGTTCTTTTCCGATATAAACACCGACAGTAAACTTTTTACCATGATCTGGTCCGGTCTCTTTTATTGTTTTATATGAAGGTGTAACACCATCAAACTCTTGAGCTTTTTCCTGAAACAAACTTTTTGCATCAACGTGACTTCCTTCAGAAATAATATCTTCAATAAGTGGAACAAAGTTGTTCTCTATAAAACCCTTTGCGTGATCTAGACCTTGATCTAGATATATCGCACCAATCAAAGCCTCTAGAGCGTTGGCTAGTATGTATTGTCTTGCACGACCTGTATCTTTGGACTCACCTTTTGATAACAAAAGATAGTTTCCCATAGACAGTCTTGTAGCAACCCCCGCGCAAGTGTCAGCGTTAACGAGAGCGGATCTATAAGCGGTCAAATCACCCTCTGGTTTTTCTGGATACTTTTTAAACAAAAAATCTGTAATAACTAGCTCCAATACAGCATCACCCAAAAACTCCAACCTCTCGTTGTGTCTCAACCCAGATTGTTTATTTTCGTTTATGTATGAACGATGAACAAAAGCTTGTTTTAAAAGCTCTTTATCTTTAAAGTTCAAGTTTGTTATTTTTTCGAATTCTGAAAAATCCATAATTGTAGCGGTTTCTACTTTTTGAGTAGTATGTTGATGGCTTTGGTCACCAACGGCAATATATCATTGTAGAAGTTAAGGTCAAGTATGTCAGTTAGTTTAAACCATTTTGCATCGTCTAGTCCTCCTTTTTTCTCTGGGTTCAAATCTACAAACTCTGATTCTGCCAAAAAGTACGTCACGTGCTTTTTTATTTTGCCTTTCTCTGGGTGGTATGTTGGGTATTCGTTCTCACCAAGTTTTTCTTTTATTTTTATATCCAAACCAAGCTCTTCTTTTATTTCGCGTATAGTTCCTTCTTCTACACTCTCTCCCGCAGTCTCTGGCGAATCACCTATCTTGCCTTTTGATAGAGTCCAGCGTCCAAAAACATCATGAACCAAAGCTAGATAAATATCCTCACCGTCTTTTGCATACACCACAGCGCCACCGAGGTTTTGGACAGGAACAACAGCGTTATGGTTTTTCTTGCTATTTGATGTCTCGTCTTTTCCGGGTTCACCGAGCTCTTTGTATACCGCACCCAAAACTCCGTTTACAAACTTGCTAGATGTCTCACCACCAAAAGCTTTGGACAACTCGATAGCTTCGTTTATGGCGACTTTTGGAGGAACTTGTGACCTGTCCGAAAAAAGTAACTCATACAGACCGACTCGTAAAATGTTTCTATCAATCAAACTTATCTTATCTATAGGCCAATCCGGAGCAGCTTTTTCTATAATCAAATCAATATCTTTCTGTTTTTCTAAAACACCTTTTATAAGATTTTCCATAAACGAAAAATCTCCATGACCTGGAGCAAACTCTTTTACGTCTCGTTCAAAAATAGCCAAAGCTTCTTCTCGATTTTTTGAACCGAAATCCCACTCAAAGAGTGATTGTAAAACTATTGATCTTGAAAGGTGCCTGTTTGCCATATTGGAAAATAACTATGTATATAGTATAGAACAATTTTAAAATAAAGAAAATGCAGAACTAAGGTTCTGCTATCTTCCTTCTTTTTTCTCGGCTTTTGCCTTTTTTGCTCGTTTAGCTATCTTTGCTTGAACGTCTATAACCATACGGCCTTTGTACTGACCTGTTACTAGAGACGCTCTGTGTCGCAAGTGTGGAACACTAGTGTTTTTGTCCACAGTTACAGCAGGAGAAGACAGACCATCGTGAGATCGTCTGTTGTTTCGGTGACTTTTTGTGCTTCGCATTCGTACTACCATAATGTGACTACATTACACTAACTACAATAAAAAATCAACTGTTCTTGGAAATAGTCCGTATAACAAAAAGCACCGACATAGTCGGGCTTGGGGGAGCCTCGTAGGGATTCACGTATTACGACGCTGAATACCCTACGAGACCAAGACGGCGAAGAACGATCATAAGGACTTCTTGATAAACTGATCTAAGTGTCAGTTTGCGTCCAGCCTCCATAAGAAGAACCCACTCGGGAGGGAAAAGCTTGTCCGGAGGATCATCTGCCTCTTCCGTACGAATCTTCCCATCGAAGTCTTCCAGATAGAGCAAATAGAACCTTGTCTTGACTCCTTTCCGATAACGACTGAAAATCTCAATCGGCTCAACCTCGGCCCTCAAAACAAGGCCCGTCTCCTCGAACAATTCACGTCGCAGAGTATCGACAGGAGTACTGTCTTCTCTGTGGTTTTTGTTCGTTCCACCGGGAAACTTTGTCTGCCTAGTGGCGTTTTTCCCAAAAATGGGATGGAAGGACAAAGAATCTTGGAGCAGGACTTTCGACGGGTTTTTCCTGTCGTCGAGTATGACTGCTCCTGAAAAAACCAACTCCAACTGAACCTCCTTCCGTCTGATGTCTTTCACAACAATAACACAACTAGATAATTTAGTCAAAACTTTCTTTTTATTTATATTTAATTCCTATTTTTTTATATTAAAAAAGCCCCGACGACTCTGGAGAGTGAACTCCTTTGTCGTCGGGACAGTCTGCCAGGAGGCAGGTGGTGATGCTAGTGAACCGTCACGCCGTCGTCGGACTTGCCGGCAGGCTTCGATCCGAAGATCGATGCGAGCTGGCCGGCGAGGTCGAGCTTGACGGCCTCGACCTGCTCCCGCTTGCGCTCCTTGCGACCATTCTTCTTGGCCGCAATTTCAGCGAGCGTCTGCTGAGCCCTGAGACGACCGGCTCCGCGCTTGGCCTGTTCGACCGCGCTGCACCGTCTCGACTGCTCGAGCGACACCCGAACGAGGGTGTCGTGAAGCTCCCAGTAGAGCTTCGAAACCTCCGGCATGAGCCGACTGGCGTCGACGCCGATGGTCTTCTTGAGCTGCTCCGTGACGTCGACGTAGGCCTTGAAGGCCTTGCCGACCTCTTCGTTGAGGTTGGCGTCGAGCTTGCCGAGACGCTTGATGTCCAGCAAGAATACGTGCTCCACCGCGCCGATGGCGTAGGCCTTCTCGGTGTTGGTCAGGAGCCGGCGAGCCTCTCTCACCCTCTCCATCGCCTGCGCGATCCCGACCGAGGTGAGGATCCGAAGGGCCTCCTCCGCCATATTGCGGACGTCCCGCATCTGACCGGTCTGGGCGAAGCCCTTGATACGGTTTTCACCGTTGGGGCCGCCTGAGACCGCCTCCGTGAGGTGGAGCGAAAAGGCCCCGAAGAACTTGTTGAAGTCCTCGAGCGTCGGGTTCTGACTCTTCATGACAATGTGCCTCCTGGTTTCAACTACTCGGATGAGTAGCTGATTTCAAACATAATCATATCACTATTGTAGTTATATGTCAAGCACTTTTTATAGATTTACAGAATGTTTTCCTGTGTGGCTCAACTAGGCCGTATTTTTTAATATATTCTATGTGTTTTTTTGTACCATATCCTTTGTGAACTTCAAACCCGTATTTGGGATACTTTTTTGAAAGTTTTTTCATCAGACTGTCCCTCGAAACTTTGGCTAGGATGGACGCCCAAGCTATTATCTTTTCTTTCTCGTCACCTTTTATTATTGTCTTTTGTTTTGAAAACTCTAGAGGTGCTTTAAGTCCCCCATCAAGTAAAACTTCACTTTCTTCGCCTTTTAGTTCTAGTTTTTTTATTCCATCGTTTATGGCTTTTTTTATACCAAAAGATAATCCCTTTGAATCAATTATTTTATTTGAAACATGAGTAATACAGTATGAAATTTGTTTTTCTTCTCTAAGCTTTTTTAAAATTAAATTATATTTTTCTCTATCATCTGGTTTTAATTTTTTGCTGTCCTTTCCAGATTTTGGAAGATTTTTATTCTTCTTTAACTTCGAGTAAATGTCTTTAGGGCAAGCAACAACACAAACAGTAACTGGACCAGCCAAAGGTCCACGACCGACTTCATCGATACCGACAATGTATTTCATATGGAGATATTAGCATAAAAGAAAATCGGGGTGGTCGCACGTAGCAACAACCCCGATCTAAACCCTCTCGACGCCCACAGGCTCTCGCTACAAATCAGTAGCTCCGCCATCAACCTTGTCAGCGTCACTGGTATCGAAAAAAGTCCGAAAAGCGTAGTAGAAACCCCACACCGCCAAGAAAAGTGTCCCGAGGATGAGGAGCACCCCAACC
>JBEBJM010000012.1:0-10368 GCA_040079895.1 Nitrospira sp. | reverse complement strand
TTCTGGTATAGGATCAATAAAAGATAAAAAGAAAATAGAGGTTGTTGCAGATAGACTTTCAAAAATCACAGGTCAAAAGCCAGCAAGAAAAGGTGCAAAGATTTCTATTGCAGCTTTCAAGGTTCGAGAGGGTGATCCAGTAGGAATGCAGATAACTCTTCGTGGACAAAGAATGTATGATTTCCTAGATAGACTAGTAAACATCGCTCTTCCTCGTACAAAAGACTTTCGAGGTATTTCAGCTAGTGGTTTGGATGATATGGGTAACTACACTGTGGGAATAAAGGAGAATACTATTTTCCCAGAGTCATCAGATGAAGATTTGAAAGATGTATTCGGTCTTGCTGTAACAGTCGTTACAAACGTAAAAAATCCAAAAGAGACAAAAGCCTTCTTAACACATCTAGGTTTCCCATTTAAAAAGATAGAGACAGGAAAGGAAAAAGCAGAAGTAAAAGTAGCTCAAAAAACAAAGAAATTTGGAAAGAAATAACAAAAGTCCCCGAAAGGGGATTTTTGTTGACTTGACCCTTGTGTTGTGAGATTATTCACGTCAGAAGTTTTTTAGTGATTTTCACTACAACGCTGACATCTTTAGATGGAGATACCCATGGAAGGTTTTTGTATTCTCGTGCTTGGTTTCTCTGTTGCTATCTGTATTTTGACGGCTGGGTTTTATAGGACCAAGCTGTCTAGGGTCGAAGAGAAGGCTCAAAAAAATCATGAGAAGATGTGTCTCCTTATTTACGAACACATCACCCTTTTCATCAAAGACTACACAACAGGTTTGAAGATCTTTTGTGATCACTATGACGGTGGTACATACAACATCACGGTCAAAAACATCTCTGCTGGACTACTCATCGTCGAAGTTCAAGTGGTACAGTCTCATCTCGGTGGTCGTGAGGGCGTGATCACCTTGAGCGGTAGGGCTCCTTCCGACCGTGGGCGCGGACGCAAATTCTATTCTGCCGATGCAGACGGTGTCATCAAGGTAGTGACCTCCCTCAAGATTATTTTGGGTAAATACGCCAAGTAGCCAACCAGCCGGCACCCCAAAGGTGCCGGCTAAACTACCCCCGTTGACTTTACTAAGGCAAATTGCTAGTATTACCCACGAGCTTAAAGCTCTATTTTTATTACAAATGGCAAAAACATCAGTTAAAGCACGGGCAGCAAAGAAGCCAAAGTTTAGTACACGGGCAACAAACCGATGTTTTAAATGTGGACGCGGACGTGGATTTATGAGAGACTTTGGTCTCTGCCGAATCTGTTTCCGAGAGTTGGCCAATGAAGGTAAAATACCTGGTATAAAAAAATCCAGTTGGTAATATAAAAAACGTCTCGGTAAGTCTTGAACCACTAGGGGAGAGATACTACCAAGATATAATATAAAAAAATGTACGACCCAATATCAGACATGATCGTTAGAATGAAGAACGCAGGAGATTCAAGAAAAGAATCTGTTGTTTTCCCGCATTCAAAACTAAAACTAGCTATCCTAGATGTTCTTTTGAAGGAAGGCTATGTAAAATCTTTCGGAAAGAAAGGTAAAAAAGTTGCAAAGTTTATTGAGGTTGTTCTTGCTTATGATGGAGATGTTTCAAAAATACACGGTGTAGATAGAGTTTCAAAAACTTCAAAGAGAATATACAACAAATCAAAAGATATCAAAAAAGTAAAAAACGGATTTGGTTCTCTTATTCTTTCAACACCAAAAGGCATAATGACTGATAAACAAGCAAAGGCTGATAACGTGGGTGGAGAAGCCCTGTTCAAAATCTGGTAAGGGAACACTTATGTCGCAGATGTAATATAAAACAAAACAATGTCAAGAATCGGAAAAAAAGTAATAGCCATACCAGCAGGAACAGAAGTCACTCTGTCAAACGGTCTTTTGACTGTAAAAGGTAAAGAAGGTTCACTTTCAAAAAAGTTTAAATCTGATATTGAAATAACAATAGGCGCTACAGAAATAACACTGGCTCCAAAAAGAATTACTCTAGCAAACAAAGCTCTTTGGGGAACATACGCTTCTCATGTTATGAATATGGTTTCTGGTGTTACAACACCTTTTGTAAAGAAGCTCATCATAGAGGGTATTGGTTACAAATCAGAAGTAAAAGGAACAAACCTTGTTTTGGCTCTAGGTTTTTCTCATCCAGTTAATGTCCCTATTCCAAATGGTCTAAAAGTCACAGCAGAGAAGAACGTTATAACTGCGACTGGTATCGATAAAGAAGTTGTCGGAGAGTTCGTTGCAAATGTTCGATCTCTAAAGAAACCAGAACCATACAAAGGTAAGGGTATAAGATATGAAGGCGAGGTTGTTAAACGAAAACAAGGAAAGAAAACAGCATAAGATAGAATAAAGAATAAAGAATAAAGAATTATGAATAAAGGAAATATAAAAAAAGCAAAGAGAACACGACGACACGCTAAAATACGTACACAGATTTCTGGTACAGCAGTAAAGCCTCGCCTAGCTATTTTTAAGTCAAACAAATATATTTCAGCTCAAATAATCGACGATGTGAAAGCTGTAACTTTGGCTTCTGCTCACTCAAAAGATGTAAAAGGTAAAAAAACTATGGCAGAAAGGTCAGCACTTGTTGGACAGGCTATAGCAGAGAAAGCTTTGGAGAAAAAAATAAAGACAGTGGTTTTTGATCGAGGAGGTTTTATTTATACAGGCTGTGTCAAAGCTTTGGCTGATGGCGCAAGATCTGCCGGCTTAGAGTTTTAATTAAAAAATATGGATAAAGACGAAATACAAAAAGAAATAGTGGCAGAAGAAGTGGTTGGTACACCAGCTGATGTTGTTTCTCCTGTTGCACAGGCTCCAAGAGAGTTTCGAAAGAACTCACGAAAAGCTCCTCCACGAAGAGAAGCTCGTGTTAAACCTGAATTCGATCAGAAAATTATAGATATTAGACGTGTGACTCGTGTTGTTACTGGAGGACGAAGATTCTCTTTCTCTGTTGCTGTTGTTATAGGTGACAGAAAGGGAAGAGTTGGTGTTGGTCAGGGTAAGGCAGGAGACACTCCAGTTGCTATCGATAAAGCAGTTCGAGACGCACGAAAGAATATGATAAAGGTTAACATGACAAAGTACGGTTCTATTCCACACGAAGTAGAAGCAAAATACTCAAGTTCACGAGTTCTTATTATGCGAGCCCCAGGAAAAGGTGTTCTAGCTGGTTCATCTGTTAGAACAGTTCTAGAGTTTGCTGGTTTGAAAGAAGTTAGTTCAAAAATCTGGTCACGAAGTAAAAACAAGACTAACAATGCAAAAGCAGCTATAAAAGCTCTAAGTCAGATAAAGGCAAAAAAATAAAAATATGCAAACACATAATCTAAAAAGAGAACATCCAAACAAGAAACCACAACAAGTTGGTCGTGGAGGAACTCGTGGTAAAACAGCAGGACGTGGAACAAAAGGACAAAACGCTCGTGCGGGTCACAAAAAGCGACCAGAGATTCGAGATTTCATAAAGAGGATTCCTAAACTTCGAGGAAGAGGAAAAAACCTAAACACTAGTATCGAATCAAAACCTTTTGTTGTAAACATAGGTGATATAAACAAAGTTTTCAAAAACGGAGATGTTGTTAGTCCAGCTACTCTTATAAAGGCCGGTCTTGTAAAAAAAGTTAGTGGAGATTTGCCTAGAGTAAAGGTTTTGGCTACAGGGGATCTAGATAAGTCACTCTCATTTAAGGATTGTTCTGTTTCTACAACTGCAAAATCTGCTATAGAAAAGGCAGGTGGAAGTGTGAGATAATAGAAAATATGAAAACATTTTTCAGTAAAATAGCTCTAGTCTTTCAGGATAAGATATTGCGAAAGCGAATGCTTTTTACTTTGGGAGCTCTGGTAGTTTTTAGAGTTCTTGCTTCTATTCCTATAAACGTAGACCACGACAGACTAGCTCAATTTTTCAGTAGTAACCAGTTTCTAGGTTTGCTTAACATCTTCTCTGGAGGGGGTCTGTCTCAACTATCTATAGTGATGCTCGGTGTTGGTCCGTACATTACTTCATCTATCATAATGCAACTTGCTACTATCATGTCTCCAAAACTAAAGGAGATGTATCAAGAAGAAGGTGAGGCAGGACGAAGAAAGTTTGCTCAATACGGAAGAATACTTTCTATTCCTCTAGCATTTTTACAATCTTTCAGTTTTATTAAAATATTGGAGAGCCAGCAGATCCTAGGTCAGCTTTCTGGTTTTGATTTGTTTACAAACCTACTAATCATCACAGCTGGTTCAGTTCTGCTTATGTGGATCGGTGAACTTATTTCAGAATACGGTATCGGAAACGGTGTTAGTCTTATTATATTTGCAGGTATTGTGGCTAGAATCCCTACATCTATATTCCAAGTTACATATACTTTTGACCCATCACAGATACCTCTATATTTAGTTTATGTAGTTGTAGCAGCTTTGGTTATAATCGGAGTTGTTATTATTACAGAGGCAGAGAGACCTATACCAGTAACATATGCAAAACAAGTTCGTGGTAACAAAGTCTACGGTGGAACTTCTACATATTTACCTCTACGCATAAACCAAGCTGGAGTTATTCCAATTATATTTGCTCTATCTATTCTACTTTTCCCTCAAATGATTTTGAGATTTTTACAGAACGCAAGTAACGCAACTGTTCAGTCCGTTTCATCTGCAGTCCTAAGTGTTTTAGCAAACCAGTGGTTCTATGCTGTAACATATTTCGTACTAGTATTTATTTTCACTTACTTCTATACAGCAGTTACTTTTGATCCAGATCAGATTTCAACCAATCTCCAGAAAAATGGCGCCTTCATACCAGGTGTTCGTCCAGGAAAATCAACTTCAGATCATATAGCTAGAATACTAACTAGACTAACTCTAGTAGGAGCTTTGTTTCTAGGTCTTATAGCGGTACTTCCTCTAATAATGAGTAGTGTGACTGGAATAACAGCTATATCTGTTGGCGGTACATCACTTCTTATCGTAGTTTCTGTTGTTATTGATCTGATTAAGAAAATAGACTCTCAAGTATCCATAAGAGAATACTAGATAGAATATTGAATTCAGAATAATAAATATAGAATAGGAAAAAAAATAAATCTTGGTATAATTAGTCCAATCCTTTATTCATAATTCATAATTCTTTATTCATATAATATGTCTCCACAAACGATTATATTTTTTGGTTCATCTGGAGCAGGAAAGGGAACCCAAGCAAAACTACTCATTGATCATTTAAAAAAGAATGATCCTGAAAGAAATACTCTTTACATAGAAACAGGTCAGCGTTTTCGTGACTTCATAACAGAAGCTTCTTTTACGGCTTCAAGGACAAAAGAAATGATAGATGCAGGAGGTCTTCTGCCAGAGTTTTTGCCTATTTGGATTTGGGCGGAGTATTTTGTAAAACATGTTTCTGGAAATGAACATATGATATTGGACGGTCTTTCTCGTCGCGCGCATGAGGCTCCCATACTGGACTCTGCTATAAGGTTTTATAAAAGAGAAAAACCTTTTGTTATATATATAAAAGTCTCTCGTGATTGGGCAAAAGAAAGACTTTTGGGTAGAGCAAGAGGGGATGACGCTGATACACAGATAGAAAAGAGGCTGGACTGGTTTGAAGAGAATGTTTTACCAGCAATGCAGTATTTTAAAGACAATCCGAACTATAATTTCATATCTATAAACGGTGAGAGGACTATTGAAGAGGTAAATAAAGAGATTGCTGAAAAGCTGGGTTGGTAGTAGTATCATTTTGTGACCCCGTAGTGAAATTTTAACTAGATTATGTTCTACGTCTATGTTTTAAAGAACAAGAGTAATAATTTTTATACAGGATATACGTCTAACCTAAAACGTAGATTTGTAGAACATAATCAAGGGTTAAATCTTTCGACTAAAAAACATAAACCGTGGGTAATTATTTATTATGAATGTTGTCTTGATGAGAGTGATGCTAAACGGAGGGAGAGGTATCTTAAAACCACACAAGGTGGTAGATTGTTGAAGAGAAGATTAAAAAATTATTTATATAAAGAAAGGTCGAAAGATTTAACAAGTTAAAATTCTACTACAGGGTGATCAAAATAAAAACACCAGAAGAAATAGATATTATGAAAGAGGGTGGTAAACGCCATGCTTTTATTTTATCTGAACTTGAAAAAATAGTTGTACCAGGGGTTTCTACAAATGATTTAGAAAATCTAGCACTAAAACTAATAAAAGAGGGTGGTGATACGCCAGCTTTTTTAAACTACACACCGCGTGGAGCAAAGAGGGCGTATCCAGCAGCTCTCTGTGTTTCTATAAATAACGAAATAGTTCATGGTATTCCAAACGAAAAACCGACCGTCCTACAGGAGGGAGATATTGTATCTCTGGATTTGGGATTAGTTCACCAAGGTCTTATAACTGACAGTGCTATGACAGTTCCAGTTGGTAATATTTCAGAAAGAGATAGGAAACTTCTGGAGCACTGCAAAGAGGCTTTGTATATTGGAATAAAAGAGGCAAAAGCTGGTGGTCATGTTGGTGATATAGGAGAAGCCATAGGTTCATTTGCTCGTGGTCTGGGGTATGGTCTCTGTGAGGGGCTTGCTGGGCACGGTGTTGGTTACAAAGTCCACGAGGACCCGTTTGTACCAAACGAAGGCAGACGGGGTTCTGGTGAGCTTTTGAAGCCTGGGATGGTTATAGCCATAGAGCCAATGCTGACTTTGGGTACGGATAAGATAGTTTTGAGTTCTGATGGTTATACATATAAAACGGCAGACGGCACCAATTCAGCGCATTTTGAACATACAGTTGCTATAACAGAAGATGGTCCGGTTATACTGACCAAATAATTCTGTTATAATACATTGTCTTTAATCGTTTTAATTTAAATTAATAATCATGTCTCATCCTAAAAAAGAAAGAACACTAATAGTTATAAAACCAGATGGAGTACAAAGAACTCTTATCGGTGAAATAGTAAAACGATATGAACGAGTTGGTTTGAAGTTGGTTGGTATGAAAATGCTTGTAGCAACTCCAGAACATATTGAAAAACACTATACTCTAGATCCAGAATGGCGAAGAGTGACCGGTGAGAAAACTATTGCTAGTTATTTAAAAAAAGGTGAGACACCTTGGACAACAGATCCACTAGAAGTTACTCGTGTTGTTTTGGATAATCTAAAAAAGTTTATGACATCTGGCCCAGTTGTGGCTATGGTTTGGGAGGGTGCTCATGCTGTTGAAATCGGACGAAAAATAACTGGTGGAACAGAACCAAGGTCATCAGACGTTGGAACTATTAGGGGAGATTTTGTTTTGGATTCATATATGATGTCAGATTCTGACAAAAGAGCTGTTAGAAACCTTGTTCACGCTTCAGGATCACCAAAGGAGGCTGATATGGAAATAGAGCATTGGTTCGGTCAAAATGAGCTAGTAAATTACAGACTAGTTCAAGACGAAGTGCTTTATGACGTTAATCTAGACGGTATTTTAGAGTAGACTCTTTTACAACCCATTTGTCTTTTGTCCGCAAGTTGAATAGCTTTAACTCTGGAGTATAATTCAAATAGGGTTACGTTTGATATTTTCCGACTAAACATTTTTCAGGGAGCTCTATATTTTTGTAACACGATGAGTCATGCATCTCACAAAGGTGAGATGCAGAATTATGAAGTAAGAATAAAGAATAATGATAAATGCAAATGCATTCATTCAAAATTCATTATTCATAATTCTGCACCGAACTTGTGTGAGGTGCATAATTCTGACGATTACATTTGCGGGCACCCACCTAGTTTTTACTAGGGGAATATCTGCGTAATCCTATTAAAAACTTCAAATCTGACGGACTTCTCTTTGAGAGTTTCATCAGGTTTGGAGTTTTTAATTTGGGCGATTTTTGTTTATAATTAACTTAAATGAGAAAACAACTATTCAGTCAGGCTTTTGCTCTTTTAGCTGTTATTGCTCTATCTCATTATTTAGCTAGCGTGCTTTATATCTACTGGACTGTCTGGTGGTTCGATATGGTTATGCATTTTCTAGCAGGTCTCTGTGTCGCTATGGGTGGGATATCAGTCTGGCTTTACATTTTTAATAAGACTTACTTAAGTAGATACAAAAATATATTTATAGGTTTGTTTTTTGTGGTAGTGGTCGGCTTACTCTGGGAGGTTTTCGAGCTCAATTATGACATAACATTTTTTTCTGACGGGGCTGAATATTGGACAGATACCATCTCTGATTTAGTCCTAGATATTTCTGGTGGGGTGGCGGGTGTTTTGTACGCTTATTATTTAGAAAATAAGAATAAAAATAAAATATAAAATGGCCGATAAATTACAAATAACTTTTTGGTCTGGTGTGGAAACTGTAACAGGTGCAAACTTTCTTTTAGAGGATTCCAAAACGAGGATTTTGGTTGATTGCGGTCTTTTGCAGGGAATACCAGATAGTGGGGTGGAAAACAGGAAGCCTTTTCCATATGATGTTAAAACTATAGATTTTCTTTTTATAACCCACGCTCATATGGATCATATAGGTAGAGTATGCAAACTGGTCAGAGACGGTTTTAGGGGAACTATTTACTCAACCCCAGAGACAAAAGAGTTGTCTAACGTTATGATACTAGACGCTCTGAAAGTTATGGATATGAACTCAAGGCAAGTTACAGATGGCCCAAAAGAGCCACCACTATATGAGATGTCTGACTTTAACCAAGCTTTTTCTCAATGGAAGGAAATCCCATATCACACAGAGACGAAAATCAGCGATGAGTTTTCTGTTTACCTAAAAGATGCGGGGCATATTTTGGGCTCATCTATGTACGAGTTTAAACACGGTGGAAAGAAAATAGTTTTCACTGGCGATTCTGGAAACTCGCCAGCTCCACTTCTGAAAGACACAGAAAAAATAACAGACGCAGACTATCTCATAGTAGATAGTGTGTACGGAGATCGAAATCATGAGTCCAAATCCGAACGTGATGCTCGTTTCAAAAAAATAGTAACAGAGACAATAAAAAACAACGGCGCTTTGATTATTCCAGCTTTTTCTATAGAGCGCACACAGGTTATTTTGTACGAGCTAAACAACCTGGTTGAAGAAAAACAGATTCCATCAGTACCTATCTTTCTTGATTCTCCACTTGGGGCAAAAGTGACGGGTATTTATTCTCGAACAACGAGGGATTTCAACTCTGGAGTTCAGGGTGAAATAAAAGGCGGTGATGATATTTTTAACTTTCCAAAACTATCTGTGACTCACGGTTTTCGTGATTCACAAGAAATAGTAAAAACCGCTAATCCAAAGATAATAATAGCTGGTTCAGGTATGTCTTCTGGTGGACGGGTAGTCTCTCACGAAGTTCATTTCTTACCCGATCCAAAAAGCACCATCCTTCTTATGGGTTACCAAGCCGTAGGCACATTAGGTAGACGAATCCAAGACAAACCAAAAGAAGTAGAAATAAACGGCTCTATGGTGCCAGTCAAAGCACGCATAGAGATGATCTCTGGATATTCTTCACATAAGGATTCAAACGGGATAGTGGATATGGTCGCCGACACAGCTGGTAATGTTAAAAAAGTTTTTGTGGTTATGGGAGAGCCAAAGTCGTCATCGTATCTTGCACAACGCCTGCGTGACGAACTCGAAGTCGATGCTGTGTGTCCAGAGAGGGGAAAGGTATACGTTTTGGATAAATAATAAAACCCCGGATTTCCGGGGTTTTATTATTTTGCTAGATCTACGATTTTCTTAAATGTTTCTGGGTTTTCTGTTGCTAGTGTTGCTAGGATTTTGCGGTCTAGTAGGATGCCTTTTTTCTTTAGACTGCCCATTAGTTTACTGTATGATGTTCCGAGTCCTTTTGAAGCGTATGATATTTTGACGTTCCAAAGTTTTCTTGCGTCACCCTTTTTATCTCGTCTGTGAGCAAAAGCAGATGCTCCAGCGTGGAAGATGGCTTCCGTTGCCTGACGCTCTTTTGTAGATCGTCCATGACGAAAACCCTTTACTCGTCTAAGTATGTTTTTTCGTGATTTCAGCGCATTTACTCCTTTTTTTACTCTTGTCATGTCAGTTTGTTATTTATTTTATTTAATATAGAAAGCCTTGTCTTTGTTGCTTATGTTAAAAGCTACACTTCGGTTTTTTCCTAGCTGTGATCTTCGGCTTTCTTTTGCGTTGAAATGGTTACGGCCAGTTCTTCGAGCAGTGATTTTGCCGTTCTTTGAGACCTTTAGTCTCTTTGTGAATGATTTATTAGTTTTTGTTGACATGTTTTTGTTATGCGCGTTCTATGATTATAGAGAGGCCTTTTGGTGACTTTTTGGCTTCATCTGCCACCTTGT
>JBEBJM010000011.1:0-10849 GCA_040079895.1 Nitrospira sp. | reverse complement strand
GTATAATATATCATATGCAGAGTTTTTTCTCTCACTTTCGGTCCTATGCGCGGTATTATTTTTTATTGTTTCTGGTTTTGCTCAGTTTGGTTCTTTGGGCCGTTCTCTCTAGGGAAAACAGAGGAGGGGTGCTCACTTTTTCTGTTCTGGATATGGGACAAGGGGATGCGCTTTGGATTGAGTCTCCGACCGGTGTTCAGGTCTTGGTGGATGGTGGTCCAGACAATACTTTGATGCGTGAAGTTTCCAAAGTTTTGCCGTGGTACGACAGACATATAGACATGCTGGTCGTTACAAACCCAGACAGAGATCACTACGAAGGTTTTATTTCTCTTTTGGATAAATACTCCACTGATGTTGTTTTGGAACCGGGAACTTTTAATAAAAACGAAGCTTATGCTGTTTTGGAAAATAAAATTATAAAAAAGAAAATCCCAAAAGTTTTGGCTCGTCGTGGAGAAGTTGTTGATCTCGGTGGGGGAGCATATTTGCAAATACTTTTTCCAGATAGAGATGTTTCTGGACTAACGACAAACGATGGATCAATCGTTATGAAACTTGTATATGGAGAAACGAGTGTAATGCTTCAGGGGGATTCAACGGCTAAAATAGAACATTATTTGGTTGGATTAGATAGCGATAGTTTGAAAAGCAGTATTTTAAAAGCTGGTCATCATGGTTCCCGCACGAGTAGCACGGAGGAGTATGTATCAGCTGTGTCACCATATGCAGTTGTTGTTTCCTCCGGCAAAAATAACTCGTATGGTCATCCACACAAAGAAACACTGGAGACGGCAGAGAAACTAAAAATCCCAACGTATGATACATGCAACAACGGCAGGCTTACTTTGAAATCAGATGGTAAAAAGTTTATTTGGCAGACCAAAAAGCTAAAAGAAGCTACTGTTGGGTGTAAGTTTGACTAGTTTTTATTGACTTACTTCGGTCTTTTAGTAGAGTTTGGTATAGACAGGAGGTGAGATGAGCAGAGTTCCTTTGGAAGATCCAAAACTGTCTTGTCCTCGTTGTGGTGAACCCCTGACCAAAGAAAGGCGGGAGGGTGTAGTCCAACATTACAGATGCAAGTACGGACACGAGACATCACGGCGGACAGGCATTTGTCACTGTGGTGAACCGCTACAATGTGGCGTAGACGACGAGGGACAGGCCCGTCTTGTCTGTTTCTTTGGACACATCACTGCCATCTAATCACCCGATTCATTTTTGGAGGTTGTGTGGGACATTTCTTTCTCGTTTGGGATAGGCCGGATGGTAGTGGTGGAAGTTGGCGTCTACAACAGGGCAACAATGAGCCAATCAGGAATCTGGCGATGCGTCACGCCAGAAGCATCGTCTCATCTGGTGTTAGCAACTTCAGGTTGAGGCACCCAAACGGCTACGAAGAAAAACTGGATGTGAAGCCAGCTTCGACGAAGTTCGATCTTTCACACATCATCAACCATCGTGGGTGGTAGGCTCTCCATTTTCACAAAACGACCGGATCCCTAGGGATTCCGGTCGTTCGATTTTATAAAATATTTTTTACAACTCTTAGATTAGACCTGCTTTCTTTAGTGTGCTGAATGCTCCGTTTTTCTGAATAGTTTTGATTGCAGATGTTGAAAGTGTCAGAGTTATTGTTTTTTTGAGTTCAGGAATGTAGATCCTCTTTTTCTGAAGATTTGCATATCGTCTCTTCACACCTGTTGGGTTGAACTGTGTAGCACGAGTTCTGTTGGAGTAACCTCCACCCATAAGTGATGACTTTCCTGTTATTTCACATACCTTTGCCATAATGGGAATATGCTATCATACTATACATATTATGCAAATAGATATTATATTCCCGGTCATCATATTTATATTTTCAGTCATTATCCACGAAGTCTCTCACGGGTATTCCGCCTATCTACAAGGTGACAATACAGCTAAGTTTTCTGGGCGATTAACCTTAAATCCTATACCTCATATAGATATGATGGGGTCTATTATTGTCCCAGGGTTACTACTTTTGTCTGGGTCTTCTATGGTTGTTGGTTGGGCAAAGCCGGTACCTTTTAACCCATACAATCTCCGAAACCAAAAGTGGGGTGAGGCACTAGTTGCTATTGCTGGTCCGTTATCAAACATATTTATAGCAGTGGTTTTTGGTCTAATGATCCGTTTTGGTTTTCTAACGTCGCTTCTCAACCCTTTCATATATATAGTGTTAATAAACCTTGTACTGGCTACTTTTAACCTTGTGCCTATACCACCTCTGGATGGTTCAAAGATCCTTTTCTCACTCTTTCCAAACAGTATGTCTGGTATTCGTGAGTTTATGGAAAAACATGGTTTTCTGATTCTTATATTTTTTATATTTTTCTTGTGGAAGTTCATATTCCCACTAGTTTATCTTGAGTTCGGACTGATTACAGGGATGATGGTTTAGAAGCTTGCGTTTTTTGGTTGGATATATTAGAGTACATCGGTAATGTCAACAATAAATCAGTTAATCAAGAGAAAGCGAAAGAATATAAAAACAAAGCCAAAGGCTGTGGCTTTGACTCGTGGTTTCAATACTTTGACTAACAGACCTGTATTTTATCCAGCTCCTTTCAAAAGAGGTGTATGTACAAAGGTGACAACAAAGACTCCAAAGAAACCTAACTCTGCTATTCGAAAAATCGCTAGAGTTCGCCTAACAAATGGAATGGAAGTTACAGCATATATTCCAGGAGTAGGACACAACCTACAAGAGCACTCTGTTGTTTTGCTACGAGGAGGAAAAGTAAAGGATGTTGGAGTTCGATACACTATCGTCCGAGGTATGTTGGATGCGACAGGAGTAGATAAGAGAATGAAGGGACGATCTCGATACGGTGCAAAGCGACCTAAGGCTGCGAAGTAATCTGAGCAGCACTTATGCTCGAGGTAATCCTCGGGCGAAGGGCTAAAAAATAATTTAGATAAAACAAAATGCGAAGAAAAGTAACAAACAGAAACATAGTAGGTCCAGATCATGTGTTCAACTCTGAAAAGGTTGGAAAGTTTATTAACTATATAATGATTCGTGGTCAAAAAGAGACTGCACGTAATATAGTATATAGAGCACTTGATCTTATTAAAGAAAAGGCAAAAGTAGAAGACCCAATGGAGGTTTTTGATACAGCTTTGAAAAATACAGGTCCTATGACAGAGGTTCGATCACGAAGAGTTGGAGGTGCTAACTACCAGATTCCTCGAGAGGTTCGACCAGAGAGACGATCTTTTCTAGCAATGCGATGGATTATTGAGGCAGCTCGTGAAGGAAAGGGTTCTCCAATGGCGTCAAAACTAGCAGATGAAATCATACTAGCAGCAAAAAACGAAGGTAAAGCAGTAAAGAAGAGAGAAGATACGCACAAGATGGCGGAAGCCAACAAAGCGTTTGCGCACTTCGCCTGGTAGTCGCTCAGGTCTTTTTCACGAATCTCATCGTCTAAAATTCTCACATTCTTGTCAACGTACTACTGTACGTCTCCTCGCATGTTCAAATTTTATACGCGACCTTCGCGAAAAATCCTCTGAGCTCTGCGTTACCGCAGATATTTTTAATTTCATAATCTTTTTCTTACCAAGCAAATTTTGATAAGATATATTTATGGAATCATTTTTTGATCTACTAAAAGATCCAGCACATTGGGAGTTTGAACTTTTTCTTATTTTTATTTTTGATGTGGTCGTTGGTCTAGTTGTTTGGCCTTTTGTGCAAAAAGCGTTAGTACATCATAAATCCGACCATGAAAGACTGGAGGATTTGGAGAGGGAAGTAAAAAGTTTGAAAGAGAAAAACTAGCTTTTTGTTATATTGCTCAAAAATGTTTTTTAGTATATAGTTTTCGTTGAATTACCCTCTGGGGTTTTTTCTTTAATTAACTTAATTATTTACAAATTTAATAACATATGAACCGCGATTATACACTCGATAAAGTAAGAAACTTTGGAATCATTGCTCACATTGATGCTGGTAAAACAACAACATCAGAACGTGTGCTTTTCTATACAGGAATGACTCACAAAATAGGTGAGGTGCATGACGGTGCCACAACCACTGACTGGATGGAGCAGGAGCGAGAACGTGGTATTACTATTACAGCGGCCGCTATCACATGTTTCTGGAATCCTACATATGCTGTAAAAGGAGCAAAACCAGAGTACCGTTTCAATGTTATTGATACTCCTGGTCACATCGACTTTACTGCGGAGGTAAAAAGATCTCTTCGTGTTTTGGACGGCGCTGTTGTGGTTTTCGACGGAGTTGCTGGAGTTGAACCACAGTCAGAGACAAACTGGAGATACGCAGATGATGCAATGACTCCTAGAATATGTTTCATCAACAAGCTAGACAGAACGGGTGCATCTTTCGAAAGATCATACGCTTCTATTTTGGATAGACTAAATAAAAACGCTGTAAGAATGCAAATCCCAATGGGACTTGAAGACAAGTTCGAGGGTGTTATCGATCTTCTAACTATGAAAGCCGTTTATTTTGAAGGAAATATGGGAATGTCTATTAGAAAAGAAGAGGTGCCAGCTGAATACCTAGAAGAAGCAAAAAAATATAGAGCTGAACTTGTTGAGAAAATCGTCGAACAAGATGATGCACAAATGGAGATGTTTCTAGAGGGAAAGGAGCCTTCTATTGAAGAGCTCAAGAAAACTTTGAGAAAAGCATGTCTTGCTGTGAAAATCATTCCTGTATTTGCGGGTAGTGCTTTGAAAAACAAAGGTGTGCAACTAGTTCTCGATGCTGTTGTTGAATACCTACCATCTCCACTAGATATGCCTCCTACTCGAGGTGTTGACCCAAAGACAAATGAGGAGATTTTCCGAACTGCGGGTGACGACCAGCCTTTTGCAGCTCTTGCTTTCAAACTTCAAAACGATCCTTTCGTTGGACAGCTTACTTTCTTCCGAGTCTACTCTGGAACTATCGAAGCTGGGACATACATCTACAACTCAACAACAGGTGAGAAGGAGCGACTAGGACGTATCGTGCGACTTCAGGCAGACAAACGAGAAGAGGTGAAAAAAGTTTTTGCTGGGGAGATCGCTGCAGCTGTAGGTTTGAAATCTGCAAAAACATCTCACACTCTTTGTGACGAGAACCAGCCGATAATTCTAGATCCTATCAAGTTCGTTGCTCCAGTGGTATCTCTACGTATTGAACCAAAGACAAAAGCTGACCAAGAAAAAATGGGTATGGCTTTGAAAAAACTTTCTGATGAAGATCCAACATTTGTTATTTCTTCAAACAGCGACACAGGCGAGTCAATCATTTCAGGAATGGGTGAGCTTCACCTAGAAATCATGGTTGATCGTATGAAAAGAGAGTTCAGTGTGGAAGTAAACGTTGGTAAACCACAAGTGGCTTACAGAGAGACAATACTTGGAACAGCTGATGCAGAACACAAATACATCAAGCAGACTGGAGGAAAGGGTCAATACGGTCACGTAAAACTAACTCTTAAACCTTTGGAGAAAATCGAAGAGGGAGCAAAGATTCCAAAAAACGTTCATCGATATGAGGATTTTGAGTTCATAGATTCAATCAAAGGAGGCGTTATTCCACAAGAGTTTATTCCAGCTGTTGAGAAGGGTGTCCATGAGGCTATGGATCGAGGTATCGTTGCTGGTTACAAAATGGTAAATGTTTCTTGTGAACTTACGTTCGGTTCATACCACGACGTGGATTCTTCTGAAATTGCTTACAAAATAGCAGCGTCACAAGCTTTCCAAGATGCAGCTAAAAGAGCAAGACCTGTTATTCTAGAACCTATTATGAAAGTTGAAGCTGTTATGCCAGAGCAGTTCATGGGAGATGTTACAGGATCACTTTCAGGAAAAAGAGGACAAATCGAGGGTATGGAAGAGAGAGGAATGCTACGTGTTATCCACGCAAAAGTTCCTCTATCAGAAATGTTTGGTTATACAACAGATATTCGTTCTATGACACAGGGTCGTGGATCAGTAATGATGGAGTTCGATCATTATGAAGTTGTTCCGCCAAACGTTGAGAAGACTATTGTAGAATCAAGAAAGTAAAAATAAAATAAAAAATCTCGCTTCAATGCGAGATTTTTTATTGTATGTGCTTTTTAAATGAGTTAGAATTGTTAGTATGGTAACTTCTTTTAAAAAATATGCTGGTGAAAGTCATAAGTTCGGAATACTCGACGCTCAAAAAGAGGGTGGGGGTGAATACAGAGGTAATGATTTTGTTGAACCAGAAAGAAAGTTGGAAGTAAAAGAGATAGATGATATCCCAGAACCAGAAGAAAAAGTTGAGCATCTGGTTGTAGTAGAAGAAGCTGGTGAGGAAGATGAACATCCGATACGAATCCGTCGAAAAAGAATAGCAAAACTAAAAAAACAACACGGGGTTGTTGTTCCTCACGTTGGTGAAACTCATACAGATCTCGAGAAGGCAATCATTGACAAATCATCCAAATTATGGAAGGGTGGTGATAGGGAAATGGATATAAGTTGCCAGCTTCTTTCTGGTGAGAGTTTGGATTTTACTGAAAAAACAGAAGAAACAGGCAAGGATGACATCAAAAACCCTTTGGAACAAGGTGTGAAAATTGAATACAAAGACTCTCCTGTCCAAGTGGTCAGAGAGGGCATCATAGGTTCAAACGGCAATATTGTCAGGGTCATATATAGAGGGAAAGAAATAGCTAAAGGTTTCCTGACAAAAAACGGCCCAGACGTTTCTGTGAAAAAGGAGTTCAAAGCCAGTTTTATTTTCCCAGCTACAGACGAGGAGAGGGCTTTTGAAAAAGCTTTTGAATACATAAAAACTCTTAAAGCAAACTAAAAATAATGAACAAATTAACAGCTGATATAATGAAAGATTGGAATATCAATCCAAAAACAGATGCAGAGAAAAATGCAGAAGTTTTGCGTATTGGTCAGACTCTATATCAAGCTATTTTGGTAAAATCTCTAGATATTCTTTCTGAGAAGGAGGAGGAAAAACTAGATGCTTTACTAAACAAAGACACAACTACCGTCGAGGATGTTTTGAAGTTTCTAAAATCAAAAATCCCAACGTTTGATCTTCTGGTCAAAGAGGAGAGAGAAAACCTACTTGCTACTTTTGTTTAGGTGTTAACGAACTGGAATAGATAACATCTTCTCAAAAACTCTCGGCTTCTTCCTGCGGAAGCCTCGCTCTGTCCTCGGCGCCTCCTTGTCAAGAGCCCTCGCTACACTCGGGTCGTTGACAAGGCCAAGCTCGGCGCCTGCGGATGTTTCTCGAAGATGTTATCTATTCCAGTTTTGCAAACTAGCATACTTGACTATTGATATATTTTTGAATACTATGATAACTGTCGCTTCATGGCGATTTTTACTAGTGAAAGTTTCAAAAACTCAGGTTTTCTCGAACGTTGGGTTTTCGGAAGTTTCAATTTATTATTAAATTAACATAAAAAACATATGGCAGGAGAATTTGATCGTTCAAAACCACACATAAACGTGGGAACAATTGGTCACGTTGACCATGGAAAGACAACATTAACAGCAGCTATCCTAACTATCCTAAACAGACAGGGGGGTGGTTATTCAGCTACAGTAAAAGGAGTTGATGAAATCGATAAATCTCCTGAAGAGAAAGCTCGAGGAATTACTATTTCTCTTTCTCACAGTGAGTACCAGACACCTACTCGTCACTATGCACACGTAGATGCACCGGGACACGCTGACTTTATCAAAAACATGATCACAGGTGCCGCTCAAATGGACGGTGCTATCCTAGTGGTTGCTGCGACTGACGGTGTGATGCCTCAAACACGAGAGCACGTACTTTTGGCAAAGCAGGTTGGAGTACCTCAAATGATTGTTTTCCTAAACAAGTGCGACATGGTTCCAGATCCTGAACTTATTGACTTGGTTGAGGAGGAAGTTCGAGAGCTCCTTACAAAGCAAGGTTTCGATGGTGCAAACGCTCCTATTATCCGAGGATCAGGTCTTAAGGCTCTTGAGTCAAAAGATAACACTGATGAGTGGGCAAAGAAGATTTTGGATCTTGCAAACGCGCTTGATACATACTTCCCACTACCAGCTCGAGATATGGATAAACCATTCCTTATGCCAGTAGAAGACATCTTCTCTATTGAAGGACGAGGAACAGTGGTAACAGGAAGAATCGAGAGAGGTGTTGTAAAAGTAGGTGAGGAAATAGAGTGTGTTGGTTTGAAAGATACACAGAAATACACAGTTACTGGTATTGAAATGTTCAACAAATCTCTAAACCAAGGACAAGCTGGAGACAACGCTGGTATCCTACTCCGAGGTGCAAAGAAAGAAGAGATTCACCGAGGTCAGGTTCTTGCTAAACCAAAGTCAGTGACTCCACACACAGAGTTTACAGCTGAAGTTTACATCCTAAAGAAAGAGGAAGGAGGACGACACACACCATTCTTCTCTGGATACAAGCCACAGTTCTACGTTCGAACAACAGACGTAACAGGAGATGTGACACTAAACCCAGGAGTTGAAATGGTTATGCCTGGAGATACAGTTACTTTCACAGTTAAACTAGTAGCACCAGTTGCTCTAGAGGATAACACTCGATTTGCGATCCGAGAGGGAGGAAAGACTGTTGGAGCTGGGGTTGTAACTAAGATCATCGCCTAGTCACAGCGCTTCCAAATTTGGCGAACTCCTCGTTCCCAAACCAAAAATCCACCCTAAGGTGGTTTTTTGGTTGTATTTGACAATCATATAATTAGGTGCTATAGTAGTTAAAGTCAAGGTAAGTTCGTTTCCAGCGACTTTATGGTCGCATGAGGTGCTAAATGAAACGTGTAATCGGAGTCGTCACGGTTCTTCTCTCGTCTCTCCCGCTCACAGCTTGTTGGGATATGGGTACGGGTCAGAAGATCGGCTCGATCACTCGGCTCAACAAGATGGGGGCCTTCTGTAAGACGTGGGAAGGCGAGATCATCCGTGGCGGGTTGAACACCGGCTCTGGGGTTGTGGGACAGGCGTTCCACTTCACCGTTGAATCGGAGGATCTCGCCAAGGAAGTCGAGCGCGCGATGAACAACCAGCAGGAAGTCAGGATCTCGTACCGTCAGGAGGGCGTCACTTGGTGCCGGTCTGACAGTGGTGACTACTTCCTGACGAAGATCGAGCCCTTGGTTGTCGTCTCGACGCCACCGACGCAAAGCAAGGAAGTTCTCTCCGTCGGCTCGACGGCGCAGGATCAGCTGATTCTTCAGACTCTCCAGAAGCAACAGCAGTTGCTCGAGGATAGCCAGAAGCTGATCCAGCAGCTCATCGTACCCAAGAAGTAGATCGTCCCCATAAGGGCGGTGGAAACCGCCCTTATGGGAGAGAAACCCCAACTGGTTTATAGTTGAGGGTTTTTGTTTTATACGTAACCTTGTCTTAAATTTGAAACCGATTCTTAATTTTAATAAGTAAACAAAAAACCATCGAAAGGTGGTTTTTTGGTATAAAGATTTGTTTTTGTTTACATAATTTAGTAGGGTGTAGAAAGGAGACCATAATGAACAAAGAGACCGTGAAAATGGTACGTAAGATAGTTCGTGCTGAGGTTGCTTTAGAGTCAGCCAAGCAGAGGCACAAGGACTCTTGCATTGTGGAGACAGATCCAGAAAGCATTGCCCCATGTAATTGCGGGGCATCAGGAGTCAATTCTGCCATCGACAAAGCTCTTCGTGAGCTCAGACTAGACGACTGAAGAGTGTCCATGGTTTTTTAGTCGAAAGCCCTCGCCGTGATTCGGCGAGGGCTTCATACTAAATACTTGAACAAAAAACGAATATCTGCTAGTATCTTTTAATCAATTAATTTTTGACATGGCAACCAAAGAAACAACAAAAAAGGCTACTATAAAGAAGGCGCCAAAAGTAAAAGCTTCTGGAGACGTTATTTCTAAACTACGAATACGTGTAAGAGCTTATGAATACAAGATTTTGGATATTTCTGTAAAGCAAATCATAGATACAGCTCTAAGATATGATGCAAAAGTAGAAGGACCAATACCTCTTCCTACAGAGATAAAAAAATACACAGTAAACCGATCAGCTTTCGTTTACAAAAACGCTCGTGAGCAGTTTGAGATGCGAGTTCACAAGAGACTTATAGATATACTAAACCCAACTCCAAAAATAATGGAGGCACTGACAAATCTATCACTACCGTCAGGAGTAAACATCGACGTTAAGATCATATAACCAAAAACCACCGAAAGGTGGTTTTTGATTTGTAAATTGACTTGGTATTAATAAAGTTCTAGACTTAAATGGTCTAATGTTTCTAGGTTGTGATACACGCCTGCATTGGACAAAGGAGTTCTTTCATGTCTTCTCGATCGGAAAATCGACAGGTTCGTAACCAGTCGCGGAGTGCCGAGTACTATCGCAGACGCCAGAAGGACAACATCATTCTGGGTTTGGTGACCTTCATCACGTTCGGTGTCCCCGCGATCTATTACGGGGCAATCGAATACGGATGGGTTCATCCGCCCGTGACGTGGGAGTTTCAGAAGGCGCTCGTAGCCGCTGGAGCTGTCATGTTCATGCTTTTCCTCGGCCAGTTGTCAAAGTACAGTCGGTACATGGAAGATGACTTCCGTGATCGAAGGCTCACGAGTCAGACAGACTAGGTCGACTTCGGTCGGCGACGGAGGGGTGGCGCATGACGCCATCCCTCCTTTTTGATTTGTAAAAAAATACATTTTGTTGTAGAGTTTTATGCAGAAGTCGGCCGGTAACGTAAGTGTTGGAGGGCAAATCAATGCGCAGTTTCCTGCTACTGGTTCCACTGCTCGTCCTTGCCATCATGGCGGGAT
>JBEBJM010000010.1:0-10970 GCA_040079895.1 Nitrospira sp. | reverse complement strand
TATTAAAACTATATCATGAATAAACAACATTTTTTTCAAGAAATAGGTTTTCTAGAGAAACTATTTCTTGCTTGGAACGAATTTGTGAAAGGTAAGAAAAATAAAAGAGATGTTGCGGAGTTTTCTCTAAGACTTTCGGAGAATATTTTTGTTTTGTATGAGGATTTAAAAAATAAATCTTACACCCACGCTTCCTATCATGCTTTCAACATCTCCGACCCAAAACCTCGTAACATCCACAAAGCAAGCGTGCGAGACAGACTACTCCACCATGCTATCTACAGAGTACTCTATCCATACTTTGATATAAAGTTTATACACGACTCGTATTCATGTAGAAAGCACAAAGGAACACATAGTGCAATGAATAGATTCAGAACTTTCACAAGAAAAGTCAGCAAAAACAATACAAAACAATGTTTCATACTAAAATGTGATGTTAGAAAGTTCTTTGCTTCAATAGACCATAAAACTTTGATGAATATACTGAAGTACCACAAACTAGATAGAGACACTCTGTGGCTACTTAACCAATTAATATCAAGTTTTAACTCAACCAAAGTAGGTAAAGGTCTGCCCCTAGGTAACCTCACTTCACAACTTCTAGTGAACATCTATATGAATGAGTTTGATCAATATGTGAAGCATAGACTGAACCAGAAGTACTACATACGCTACGCAGATGATTTTGTGGTGATGGGTACAGACAGGACAGAGCTTGAGAAAGCATTAGTACAGATCAAGTTTTTTCTTAAAGATAATTTATTACTGGATTTACATCCAGATAAAGTGTTCATTAAAACATATTCTTCTGGAGTGGATTTTCTGGGTTGGGTTAATTTTCCAACTCATAGAGTTTTGAGAACGGTAACAAAAAAAAGAATGTTCCAAAATTTGAAAAGTAATCCAAAACCAGAAACACTTCAGTCGTATCTGGGGTTGTTGAGTCACGGGAATACCAGAAAGTTAAAAAATCAGGTAATAAACATGTAGACTTATTCTTATGCACAGATTTTTATGTAAATAAGAAATAATTTTGATACAATTAAGAAAAGCAGAATAATGAATATTGAATTATGAATAATGTAAATGCATCTATTCTTTATTCACTATTCTTTATTCGCTATTCATCATAAAATGCCACTATTTCATTACAAAACTTTAGACACTGAAGGTAAAATTATTGAAGGAACATTAGAAGCTAAAGATAAGTTCGCTCTTTATCATACTATTAAAAAAGATGGAGCAACGGTTATATCTGCTGAAGAGGTTGGAAGTGGTTCAAAACTCTCTTTTTCAAACATCACGATTTTTGGTGGTGGAGTAAAAGCTCACGACAAGATAACTTTTGCAAAAAACTTATCAAAAATGTTGGACGCCGGACTTCCTATCACTAGATGTTTGTCTATTATGCAACGCCAGGCAAAGGGTGAGTTTAAAAAAGTCCTAGTCGGCCTCGAGGAGTCTTTGTCTAAAGGTGACACTTTTAGTGATGCTATGAAAAAGTATCCAAAAGTCTTCTCAACCCTGTTTATCTCTATGGTTAAAGCAGGAGAAGAGTCTGGTAACCTTTCTATGGCCTTACAAAGTGTTGGTATGCAAATGGAGAAGACATACCTGTTAAATAAAAAGATAAAAGGCGCCATGATGTACCCAGCAGTTATCTTTTCTTTGATGATAGTTATAGGTGTTTTGATGATGGTTTATATGGTTCCGACACTAACAGCTACTTTTGTCGGTCTCGGCGTAAAACTCCCACTTTCCACTCGTATGATTATCGCTGTTAGTGATTTTCTAAAATCATATTTCATTCTTGTTATTATTGGGACTATTTTGACTGTGGTTGGTATTGTTTTGGGTCTTAGAACAAAAAAGGGAAGACGTTTTTCTGATACTGTGGTGCTTCGTCTTCCAGTTATAAACGAGATAGTAAAACAAGTTAACTCTGCTAGAACAGCTAGAACACTGTCATCACTCATATCCTCTGGGGTAGATATTGTTTTGGCTATAGGTGTAACAAAAGACGTCTTACAAAACTCATACTATAAAAAAGTATTGGATGATGCTCAAGTTGCTATACAAAAAGGCGATCAGATCTCGGCAATTTTTACAAAAAATGTTTGGTTGTATCCACTTTTCGTCGGAGAAATGGTTTCCGTTGGAGAGGAGACGGGTAAAATAGGTGAGATGCTTATGTCCGTTGCTACTTTTTACGAAGACGAAGTAGATCAAAAAACAAAAGATATGTCTTCTATCATAGAACCAGTCTTGATGATCTTTATCGGTGCTGCAGTTGGTTTCTTTGCTATATCTATGCTCGGACCAACATACTCACTTGCTGATGCTATATAACATAGTTTTATAATTTAATGATTAAAAACTTAAGAATAACTGGTAATCAACACAAGTATTCTAGAGGGTTCACATTCGCTGAACTGATTGTTGGAGTTGCGGTGTTTACGGTTATTTGTATGTCTGTATATAACGCATACATTAGTATTTTCGATTCTGTTTATAATAGTCGAGCCAAAATAACAGCTATTGATTTGATTAACGAGCAGTTGGAGATTGCTAGAAATATGCCTTATTCTGATGTTGGTATAGTAAACGGTGTTCCTGCTGGACAGTTAAACCACTTACAAACATTGGTTCGTGGTGGTACGACCTTTAATGTAACAACAACCGTGAGAAACACAGACGATCCTTTTGATGGACTCGCCGGCGGGTCACCAAACGATACTTCACCAGCTGATTTTAAGATTGTTGAGGTTGAGGTTGGTTGCGTGACTTGTAAAAACTTTCAACCGATGGTTGTTACGACACGTGTTGCCCCAAAAAACCTAGAAGCCGCTTCGACAAACGGATCACTTTTTATAAAAGTCATCGATGCGGACGGTAATCCTATTCCTGATGCTAGTGTTCACATAGTAAACAGTCAAATAAATCCTCAAATCGTTATAGACGACGTTACAAATAACCAAGGAATGCTTCAAGTTATAGATGCCCCTCCGGGTTTTCAGGCTTATGATATTACAGTAACAAAATCAGGATATTCTACAGATCAGACGTACAAAACAACAGTAGCCAACCCAAACCCAATGAAAACTCCCGCAACTGTTGTTCTACAACAGGTTACTGCGGTTACTTTTGCGATAGATAGACTAAGTACATTTAATGTCAGCTCTGTAAGGCAGACTTGCGCTCCGGTAGACGATATCAACTTTAACTTGAAAGGTAATAAGTTGATAGGAACGGGTCCTGATGTTCTAAAATACGATCAGGATAAAAAGACAAACGGTAGTGGAACTCTTAGTATTCCAAACCTAGAGTGGGATTCGTATTCTTTTACTTTGACAGACGATGATTATGAGTTGGTCGGTATGAATCCTATCTCTCCTATGAACCTTATACCAAACAGTAGTCAGTCTGTTCAGTTGGTTGTTGCCCTCAAAGACCCTAAAACAGTTCTAATAAACGTAAAAGATAGTGCGACAAGTCTTCCTCTCTCTGGTGTTGATGTGACTATTTCAAAGGCTGGGTTTACTTCTGTAACAAACACAACTGGTCAAGGGTTTTTGACTCAAACAGATTGGTCTGGAGGGGATGGTCAGGCAACATCAACAGATGATGAAGAATATTTTTCAGATGACGGAAACATAGAAACCAACTCTCCAGCGGGTGAACTGATTTTGAAAAAGCCCTTTGGTGACTATGCTCCGAGTGGAGTACTCGAGTCGTCTTCTTTTAATATCGGCTCAGCACTCAATTTTCAGAAAATATTTTGGCTTCCTATAGATCAACTACCTTCTATAGGAGTTCCGAACGTCCGTCTTCAGGTTGCAACCAACAACGACGGTGGAGCTTGGAACTACAAAGGCCCAGACGGAACATCCGGAACGTATTATACGGTCGGAAATCAAAACATAAGCGCTGTAAACGATGGCAACCAATTTTTCCGCTACAAAGTATTTTTGGATACAGCCTCGACCACTGCCACACCGAACGTTTCCGATGTTTCTTTTACGTTTACATCTCTATGTACGCCCCCAGGACAAGTTTTGTTTAATAATCTAAACTCTGGGACTTATGATCTTCATTTTTCAAAAGCGGGTTATACTGACTATGACACTACAGTAGATATCAACTCGTCTTGGAAAATGATAGAGGTTTTAATGTCGCCTTAAAAAATGCATATAAAAAACTTCAAAAAAATATTTTCTCGTACACCCAAGTCTAGTATTGGCTTACAAAGCAAGCGTGGTTTTACGATTGTAGAACTTATCATAAGTCTAACTATTTTGGGTGCTATTACTTATGTTATTTCTACATTTCAAACTGATGTTTTTTCATTGAACACAAACCTCCAGAATAACCTAAACGCACAGCTCGACGCTCGACACCTTATAAAACAAATGGTCGCTGAACTGCGAAAGACTACCCAGTCTAGTATCGGTTCCTATGCTATAGAGTCAGCTTCATCTACAGCTATTGTTTTCTATAGTGATGTAAACAATAACGGTTCGGTTGATAGGGTGCGCTATTTTACTTCAGGATCAACTGTAAAAAAGGGAGTTGTCACACCATCAGGAAATCCTTTGAGTTATAATCTTAATAGTGAGGTTGTAACGACCCTCGTCAGTGATCTTGTTTCCAGTAGTACTTTGCCCGTTTTTCAGTATTATCCATCGACTTATGAGGGGACAAGTTCACCAATGACTTATCCTCTAAGTATACAAAGCGTTAGGTTGGTAAAAATAACTTTGATCATTGATAGAGATCCAAATCGCTCACCTGTACCTATCGTCGTTACCTCTCAAGTTAGCCTAAGAAATCTAAAAGATAATTTATGAAATACAATAACTTAAAAAAAGGCAGTCTTTTGGTCCAAGCGCTTGTTTTTGGCTCTATCTCTGTGGTGATTATCGGTGGTCTTATTAGTTGGGCTGGAATAAACATAAAAGCTTCTCGCCTTGCGGTTTATAGAGAGCAGGCTCTTCAGATATCAGAGGCGGGGATAGACTATTATAGATGGCATTTGGCACATAACTCTACAGACTATCAAGACGGGACTGGCCATGCTGGACCTTATGTTCATGATTTTTATGATAAAGACGATATAAAGATAGGAACATTTACTCTAACTATTACACCTCCTCTTATAGGTTCGACTTTGGTGAATATTCAATCCGACGGAAAGGTTTTGGCTGATCCAACCGTTGTTCGAAAAATAAAAGTTCGGCTAGGTATTCCTTCTCTGGCAAAATATGCTTATGTTACAAACAGTGTTGTTTACTACGGAGCAGGGGATGAGATTTTTGGTCCTGTTCATTCAAACTCTGGGGTAGGTTTTTGGAACGGTAATCCAAAGCCCATAGCTCACAATGTTGTTAGTTCTGCCTTAGCCACTTTCGTTGATAATATAGCAGGTTGTTCAGGTACACACTTCGGAGTTTTTACTTGTGTTCCTGCAAGTGATCCTGCTCCGCCAGCTGCTGTGCCAAACAGACCAGATGTATTTATGAGTGGGAGACAGTTTCCAGTACCAGTTATAGATTTTACTACTATTTCTGCAGATCTCTCTCTTATAAAAGCTAGTGCTATAGCTAACGGCTATTATCGTGCGGCGTCTGGTGGGCTTGGGTACAAAGTTGTCCTAAAAGCGAACGACACTTTTGATGTATATAAGGTAGTATCTTTTCTACCTGTTCCAAATAATCAGTGTAAAAATAATTATGCCGGTGGGGCTCAAGCTGGTTGGGGTACTTGGAGTATAAACACAGTAAACGGTTCAACTGTGCTCCTAGCATCCAACGTTGCTTTTCCAGCCAACGGGCTTATGTTTTTTGAGGATAATGTTTGGGTAGAGGGCACTATAAATACAGCCAGACTAACTATAGGCGCAGGAGTTTTCCCTGTGAACGTGGCTACATATAAAAACATAATCGTTAACAATGACTTAAAGTACACAAACTTTGATGGCTCTGACGCTATAGGACTTATTGCTCAAGGAAACTTTCTTGTTGGCATGGCTAGTTTAAATGATTTGACTATAGACGGAGCTATAATAGCTCAAAATGGTCAGACTATCAGGTATTATTATAGTGCAAACTGTGCCCCATGGACATTCCGTACAACATTGCGTACATACGGAATGCTTGCCTCAAACGGTCAGGGCTACTTCTATTACGGTAATAGTGGTTACCAAAACCAACCATCTAGTTACGACCCAAACTTCTTGTATGGTCCTCCACCTAGTTTCCCTCTGACAAGTGATCAGTACCAGATTATATCTTGGACCGAAGTTCAATAAACCACTTTAATTTAACTCAATTTTCCCGTATGATATAATTGTTTGTATGAAAAAAGCCAAAAAACTTGTAGTCGGAAACTGGAAGATGAATCCTTTAGACTTGGACGAAGCAAAAAATATTGCAGGAACAGTAAAAAAATCTTTAAAAAATATAAAAAAAGTTGAGACTGTTGTTTGTCCACCCTTCATTTATATTACCAGTCTCTCTGGAATAAAAAGTCCAAACATTTCTCTCGGTGCGCAGGATGCATTCTATGAGTCCGCAGGTTCTTTTACGGGGGAAGTTAGTTTTGCTCAACTCCCACAGTTCAAAGTCGAGTATGTTATTCTCGGACATTCAGAAAGACGAAAGATGGGAGAGGGTGATGATTTGATAAATAAAAAAGTTAGATCTGTTTTAGTAGAAGGTATGTCGCCTATACTTTGTGTTGGAGAGAATACACGCGATCAACATGGTGAATATTTAAATCTAGTTAGGTCTCAAGTCGTCGGCGGGTTAAGAGACGTTCCTAAAAAACTCATAGGAGATGTTGTTATTGCGTACGAACCAGTCTGGGCTATCGGAGCAAAAGAAGCTATGCGTCCTAGAGAAGTTCACGAGATGTATATTTTTATAAAAAAAGTTTTACGTGAGTTGTACGGCATATCTGCAGATTCTGTCAGAGTTCTATACGGAGGGGCGGTGGACGTTGGTAACACAGAGGAAATAATAAGAGATGGCTTTGTTCAAGGTCTTCTTATAGGGAGAGAAAGTTTGAAAGCAAAAAACTTTGTAGAAATTATAAAAATTGTTGACCAAATATAAAAATTAAAATCCGACTACTGTGATGAAATATATAGATGAATTAACCAAAGAAGAGTTAAAAGGAAAGATAGTTTTGTTGCGTTTGGATTTAAATGTTCCTGTTGCAGACGGGGAGGTGACAGATACATACAGGATGGAGAGGTCCATAGAAACTATTGATTTTTTGCGTGGTATGGAGGCGAGGATTATTATCATAGCCCATTGTGAAGGAAAGCAACCGCTGGAAGCGAGCGATGGTCGCATGACCGAGTCATCCAGCCTAGTTCCTATGTGGCACTACTTAAACGGCTATCTTCCAGTAGAGTTTTGTACTTCGTATTTTACTCCAGAAGCTTTGGATAAGATTTTAAAACTTGAAGACAAAGGTGTTTTACTTTTTGAGAATGTCAGAATGAATGCTGGTGAAAAAGAAAACGATCCAGAGTTTGCCAAAAAACTCTCTCAAATGGCGGATATTTATGTAAACGATGCTTTTTCTGTTTGTCACAGGAAACACGCCTCCGTCGTTGGTGTTCCAGAGTTTTTACCTCACTACGGAGGGCTTTTACTGCGAGCTGAGATAGAACACCTGTCTAGAGTTTTCAATCCAGAGCATCCTTTTGTTTTTATACTTGGTGGAGCAAAGTTTTCTACAAAACTCCCGCTTATTGAGAAATATTTAGACAAAGCCGATACTGTTTTTGTTGGAGGCGCTTTGGCAAACGATGTTTTTAAAGAGAGGGGTTATGAAGTTGGAACTTCTCTGGTTTCAAAAGAAGAAGTTAATATGAAAGACATAATAAACAACCCAAAGTTTAGGACTTTCTCTGATGTTACTGTAACAGAAGGGGATAAAGTGTCTTTCAAAAAACCAGACGAGGTCTCTTCTGGTGAATGCATTGTCGACTGTGGTCCAGAAACTATCGATGATCTAAAGAAAATCATCTCTTCCGCAAAAACTGTTGTGTGGAACGGGCCTCTAGGTAACTACGAAATAGGTTTCAAAGATAAAACAGAACAGTTAGCTGAAATAATAGCTCAATTAACATCCGAGGCGAAGCTCGAGAGCATTATTGGTGGGGGAGACACTGTTGCATCTATAAACACACTTGGTTTGGAACATAAACTGACTTTCATATCGACAGGGGGTGGAGCGATGTTGGACTATCTAGTCAACGAGACTCTCCCAGGCATAGAAGCTTTGGAATAAACTTCCAAAACTGGCGCATTTCGTTGTTGGAAAGGTGAAAATTCTCGTCAACGTATGTCTAATACGCCTTACAGGCGCTGTACACCTTTCACATTTTGATTACAAAATACTCAAGGTCTTGCGAAGCTACGCTTCTCACTCCTCACCTTTTCACCTTTCCGCCTAGAACTGCATCCAGTTTTGGAAGTTTTGATAAACTATATTTCAAGTAATATAATGTGTTACTTGACAAGTAGGTATATTTAGGTGTATAATATAGGGTATAAAGTTCTTTGAATATTGCGAGGAATATGAGTTTGCCACAGCAGAAAGTGCCCAATAATTCAAATAAAGGGCTTTCTCTGCTGTGGCGAAACCGATCCGGCCAAGTTGACAGCAAAAAAAGAAAGGACCTGACCATGGATACGAACATGCTCAGGAGAGCGCTCTGGGTATTTCTCAGACCGCTTCTCCAACTCATCACTAACCTGCTTAGCCCAGAGGTTGGCGAGGAGTGGCTGGAGGAACTGAAGAAGTTTCTCCGTAAGGAACCGACCTGGGTAACGAAAGTCACCAAGCGTGTGGAGGAGGTTGTGAACCTCATCCAGGCCGTTGGCGAAGTGGCTTTCCCCGGTGCGACGAACTTCGTCGTTTCGGAGAAGTTGGGGGTCGACAAGTCCGAGACGGCTACAGTTAAGATTTCGGGCCACGGCTCGAACTTCAGCAGTTGGTTCCTCGGCAAGATCGAGACCAACGTCGCGCCGTCGCGGCTCGGCTATGGCAAGTTGCTCCGGCGGGCCAAGGCTGCAGTTATCCGTGCCTTCCTAGGTGGTGAGGCTACGGCGAAGACCTCGCTCGCCGAGATTCACTACCTGATCACACTCCAACCGAACGGCGAAGAGGGTGCTCTGCTCACCAACGGGTGGGCGAACATCTTCTTCGTTCGGGACAAGGACCATGTGCTTCGTCTCGTCTACGTCTTCTGGCGCGATGGCGGTTGGTGCTGGGGCGCCGACGGGCTTTCGAGCGAGGTCGAGTGGGACGACGACCAGGTGTTCTCCCGCAAGGTCGCTTAGATTCTTTGGGTCATTTGACCCTTTGACTCTATGACACTTTGACCCCTCGGTATATCTAGCATCGCGCTAGCTCTGTATCGGGGGGTTTTATTTTATATTAAATTTTATAAGTTTTTTCTTATCTTCTCCGCATTCGTTTCGAAATCTTTTGCATTACCTTCGACTTCTCTGTTCGGGAAAACCCAGATGTGGGCATGAGTAACTTCATCGCCGACTATTTTAGATAGTATCCAGTCTGTATCAAAAGCTTTTTGTTGTGCTTTTGCTATTTTCTTTACTACTTCAAAATATTCTCCTGCGTTTGGTACATCCCAGACCCAGCGATAGTGGTCTTTTGGTATAACCTGAACATGTCCAGGGGACTGAGGGTTTATGTCTAGGAAAGCGAAAAAGTTTTCATCTTCATAAACCTTGTAACTAGGTATTTCTCCTCTAACTATTTTGCAAAATATACAGTTTTCCATGAAAGTATTTTAACATAACTCAATCTCTTTCTCCTCAAAACCTTTTTGATTCACTGAGTTTTCTATTTTTTGTTATTCGTTAAGTATTTTTCTATCAATACAACATCATCTTTATCTTTTTTTCTTGGCAGGTGTTTTTTATACTCTACATAGTCCACAAGAGACATAAAAGGTATACCGTCTATTATTTCTGCTTTTTTAATAACATCATCCGTCGCTTTTTTATAGTCTTTCCATAAAAGATTAGTGAAAGCTTCGTTATTTTCATTTGTAAGAGCTTTGCAAGTTAGTACTCTCTTAAAAAACCACTTTCTTTTCCATCCTCGTTTTTTTAATTCATCATATAATTCCTCATTTATCAAAACATCAACATCTTTTGCTTTTCTAATGCCGTGTATTTCCATTACACCACTTCCAAACACTATATATTTCCCAGAAGGCAGGTTTAAAGCTTTTATTTTAGATACAAAATCCATATTAATAATATTATCATGATCAGTCTTTTTATTGTGTTAAACTAGTAGGATGAAAAAATACGCCCTTAGGGAAGAGGTACCGAAAGAGGTTGATGAGGCTCTAAAAGCTTACCATCCCACTGTCAGGGCTCTGCTATATGCTAGGGGGATCGTCGATGAGGACACTGCCCAGAGGTTTCTTTTTCCAGACTATGAAAAACATATGCATGATCCTTTTTTGCTAAAAGGAATGGAAAAGGCTGTAAAGCGGATCTTGCTCGCGATAAATAAAAATCAAAAAATAGGAATATATAGTGACTATGATGCAGACGGTATTCCGGGAGCAGTAGCACTCCATGACTTTTTTAAAAAGCTCGGCTTTGAAAACTTTGTAAACTACATACCACTTCGTAACGAAGAAGGTTTTGGTTTAAACCACGATGCCATAACCAGTCTCGTTGATCAAAAAGTGGAACTTATTATAACCATAGACTGCGGGATCACAGATGTGGATGAAGTCGATTTTGCAAACAAACACGGTGTTGATGTTGTCATCACCGATCACCACATCCCAGGTAAAAAAGTGCCAAAAGCTTTTGCTATCGTGAACCACAAACAGAAAGACTGTAGTTACCCAGAACAGTTTCTCTGTGGATCGGGAACTATTTTTAAAGTCATACAGGCTTTGATAA